>NZ_OY762426.1:2700000-3000000 GCF_963665675.1 uncultured Methanolobus sp.
CACCAAGACTTTGTGCAATGTAAGCAGTTGCATCGTTGCTGCAATCATCAACAACAATGACCTCATCTACATAATGTTTAGCTTTTTTGATAACATCGTGTATGTGTACTTCTTCATTATATGCAGGTATAACTGCTACTATTGTCATAAACTATCCGACCACCGTTTTATTTTTACGCGCAACCATTAAATGAGAAAGCGCAACCACATGACTGACTTACCATACACACGCATATATCTATACTGTCTACTGTTTAAATAATGGACATCAAATATAAAAGTTCCTCATTTTTTGTGTAAATGGTTTTATAAAATAAAAGAAATATAACACGGCACAAATATTTATATCTCGTTCGTCTCTCTACGAAAACGTAACAACTGAGCTTATGAGATGATCGTACATAAAATATAAATTAATATGTAATTATAAAATATTTTGGAGACATGGTTCTGTAGAACTCATGGCATTAAAATTGAAAAGGAGTTGTGATCTGATTTATTATTGGTCATGAATAGCTGAAGTGATCCCGAAGGGTCCGGCGAATCCGACGTTTTCCCACAATAAGAAACAAAATAATATGCAAATATCTTCTATTTTCTTCTTAGGACTTCCGTGGAATTCTCTGTATAACTGCAATCATCTTTGTAATCATATTCTGTGCAGCAGCATCGGAATATGCCGCCTGCAGAGGGTGTTTACTTTGTTTTTAGATTGCAGGTTGTTTTTGTAAGCATGAAAAAGAGCAATGTTTGTGTCACTCAGGTAAACAGGATTTTCACAGAGCCGGAAATACTTGATTAATGTGCTCAATTACTGGAAACATCTTCTGGATCAACAAGAAAAGGACAAAAAACAAATACGGAAGCATTAGAGGACAAATCAGAAACAAACATCCTGTACTTACCGCAATAGCTTCCACCGCCATTCTCACTGCATGTCATGGAGCTGGAACTGGCGTACTTACATTTGTCATAGAACTTGCATTTCATGGTGGTCCCTCGTGTATCAAAACCTGGATATATATTATTATTGTCTACATTAATATATAGTTTTTTGGATATAACTGTGCATCATGTAGCAGAAAACGAGATGTAGAGCATTGATGTATTTTTGAGGACAGTGATGAGTACTCAACAAGTTTATC
Source organism: uncultured Methanolobus sp. (assembly GCF_963665675.1). Classification (NCBI taxonomy): domain Archaea; kingdom Methanobacteriati; phylum Methanobacteriota; class Methanomicrobia; order Methanosarcinales; family Methanosarcinaceae; genus Methanolobus; species uncultured Methanolobus sp. The sequence continues at coordinate 2,701,146 of NZ_OY762426.1, forward strand.
AATGAAAAGAAAGCGATCATACGCCGGAGACGGCACATTCCAAGAAACATAGAAATTATCCGGCAGTGATCAGCCAGATTCCAAACGCCATAATAGCATATAAAAGATGAACCTACAGTTTAAAGCCATTTAAAATATTAAAAAAGAGATCAGATCATCATCTTTGCCTTGATCTGAGCTAATTCATGCTCAAGGACAGAGATTCTTTCGTCAAGATGAGATCTGAAATCATCCCGGTTAAGGCGGACTTCGGAAGATATCTCAATTCTGCTTTGGTCTACCTTATTTCCCACTGTTTCAACCTTATCACTAAGATCATCGATTCTCTCACTTACATCATCAATTTTACTACCAAGGTTCGCATTCATCTCGCGCATGTACCGGGCAGCAGCATCCATCCTTTCATATGTTGCTGTCTTTATATCCTCTTCCCTGATAATATCAAAGACACTATACTCATGAGTAGGCTCTTTGAAAACAACATCAATATTCTTTACCTTAATAGGATATTGAGTTATATTGACCTTTTCGAGCAATACCTTTATGCTATGGTCTTCCCCCTCGCATATAACCTGCACAGTTCCATCATCTAGATTTTTTACACGTCCATTAAGATCCAGATCAAAAGCTACCTCATCAATAAAATCTCTGAAGCCTGCCTTTTGAACTCTGCCATGTATTATGATCTCTGCACGTTTCTTCATAAGAGTTCATTTTTCCTAAAGTAATATAAAAGTTATTATCATCTCTCATTAACTATCCAGAAATAATCACCGAACTAAAGCAATCATACGCCGGAGATGGCACATTCCGCTATCACTGCATCCCATGGATGCATGAACACAGACATCATTAAAAATCGTAGCATATCACTACGGAGAAAAAGAAAAATATCCGATTATCTACTCAAGCAGCCATTTCCAGACAGGCATCACAATTATTTTCCGACCATCCTTATCAAACACATCCTCAGTGTCTTCTGTAAGTATAAGCCCTTCCTGAAGTTTGTATCTGTCCATGGCTTCTATAAGACCACCAAGTTCTCTCCCCTCATTTGACCCATGAATTCTCTGAGTCACCTGTATTGCCTTTGTGATACTCCCGCTCTCCATTATTATGAAATCACATTCGTTCTTACCCGCATGGTAATAAACTTCGTGCCCCCTGTTCTTCAGTTCAAGGAACACTATGTTCTCAAGCATTTTGCCAGCATCCCTTGAAAATTTGAATGCAAGAATGTTCATAAGACCTGTATCTATCACGTAGACCTTTTTCTTTGAATACATCTGCTTTTTAAGGGAGTAGTCAAAAGCATTTATGGTGAATATCAGATAAGAATTCTCCAGATGATTAATATAGTTCTTTACCGTAGTCTGACTGCCTATATTCAGAAAATTTTTCAGTCGGTTATAGCTAATCTCAGTCCCGGGATTGGTTATAATATAATATGCAAGCGACTTTATTGCAGCCTCATCCTTTATACCGTACCTTACGATAATGTCCTTATACAAAATGTTATCATAAAGATTCCTTATTATGTCCTTGTTCCTGTAAATATAGTATTCAGGAATGCCACCAGTTTCAAGGTACTGACTGAACTCTTTTTTTATCCTTGCCCTTTCCTCGGTAAGATAGAACTCCTTCCCTGTCTCAATATCCAGAGATGCTATCAGTTCCTTGAATGAGAATGGATAAAGTTCAAGTTTCACATGTCTTCCTGTAAGTTTAGTCCCAAGCTCTCTGCTCATCAATGAAGAATTAGATCCGGTTATGTAGAACTTGAAACCACGATCATACATTCGTCTTACAAATGCTTCCCAGTTGGATATGTTCTGTATCTCATCAAAAAAGAATATCCGACTATCTTTTGATACTTCCAGAAATGATTCATAAAGGGTATTGAAGTCACTAACACTAAATTCAAGCAGCCTTTCATCCTCAAAATTCATGTAATATATGCTTTCATCCGGATAGTACTGCCTTTTTATCTCCTTTAGAAGCGTACTCTTCCCAGTTCTCCTTAGACCAGTAATAAGCACAATATGGGGTATTTCTGAAAAACTGTCTATCTTTTCTATCTTCTGACGCCTTATTATCGGCGTTTCTCTTTCAAATTCCTGTTTTTGCTCTACTATGAGTTCCTTAATCTGCTTTGTGTCCATAAGCAGTATTCTACAAATAAACATATATACATATCCATTCAAAATGGAGATATAACCTAGAAAAGCTCCATTAACAATAGATGTTAAATGCAAAAATACTCTATTCTAAATGGAGATGCCATAAACATCTCCTGATTAGAGTTCTATAAACACTGCCTTCCCGCCGAAGGCGGAGTGATCCATATACACTTTATACAAAAGACAATAGAATAACTTAATAGATCACGTCATGATGATTACACAAAAAAAGTTTATTACATAAACTCAACCAAAACAACAATATAAAACGACCCTCCAAAATGTGTATCAAAAGTCTCATAAGGAAATCAATATGATTAAAAGGGATATTATTCTGGGAAGACTTGATAAGCTGCTCCCTGAGTTGAAAAGGAACTATAAGGTAAAGGAAATAGGCCTTTTTGGGTCGGTGGTGAGGAATGAATACAAAACCGGCAGTGATATAGACTTCCTTGTTGAATTTGAAAAAGGTGCTGATCTTTTTGATCTCGCATCCCTTGGGATTTATTTTGAAGATGAGTTCGTGTCAAAAGTAGATATCATTTCGAAACGTGCCGTAAGGGATGAATTGAAGAACAGGATATTTTCAGAAGTAGTTTATGCGCATGCATGAGGCGGTTTTCATGCGAGAGTACAGGTTATTTTTAACTGACATTGTTGAAGCAATTGATGAGATTGCATGAGATATTGTCAGAAATCGTCTGATTGGTTTAGGGATTCTATCAGAACAATTATGACAGATATAGATTAAGCAGAAGAAAAGTTAGTTTATAACCCTGCCAATATCCTCCATATCAAAGAGCAACACACCCCTTTCCTTAGCAAGAGACTGCGCACCCGAAGTAAAACCTGATCTTGAAAAAACGGCGAAATATTCCCTTCTTTCCCGGGAATACCAATTGACATATTTCGCCTTATTCAGGAGTGACGTTATAACATCCGAGCCGATTTTCTGTTTATTCCATTTACACTCAGCCAACAATATCTGCTTCGTACTGGAATTAATTGCTGCCAGATCAATTTCATAGGTATTCTTCCCTGGCTCACCCTTAAACTTTCCCCACTGCCTGCCAATTCTCTCAAATACAAAAGGAAGGAGGTTATTCCTGTTCACTTCCATCAGAAATTGCTTGCAAATATCTTCAAACACCGGAGCAGTAAAAGTATCAAGTTCAGCATCTATCTTTTTCAATGTTCTTTCATAACTTCCGATCTCAAGCTCTGAGATAGCAGGATACATGAAGCGGAACCAAAACCTGAAGAAATTATCATTTATCCTGTAGACTGCTTTTCTTGATGATTCCTTATCACATACCGGGACCTCTTTTCGTACAAGGTCAAGATCATTTATAAGAATACTAAGATAATAATCAATAGAAGTACTCTTAATACCCGAACTTTCTGCAATCTCCGAAGACCTCACAATGCCGGAAGCAATATTTTTCAATATATTGAAATAGGTATTATTTTCTCTGAGCTCTGTTTTTAGCAGTACCTCAGGTTCATTATACAACACACTTGTTCCTGAAAGAAGAGTATTTATATTGTCCTGCAAAACCGACGACTCTACTTCTTCAAGATATTTGGGCGCCCCTCCATAGATAGAATAAATATATACCCCCATATCCAAAGGAAAATCTGGAAACCAGTCTGATAATGCAGAAAATCTGAAAGCATCGAAAAACATCTGTCCGGTTCTTCTGCCATACAGGGGAGAAGCATACTCAAAGATTTGGTGCATCATACCGATAGAAGAACCAGACACCATCAGGAACAATTTGGAATTTAAAGCTGACATATCTATGTACTTCTGCAGATAGGAAAAAATACTGTTATCTATCCGGGAGAATCTTTGGAACTCATCAAACACAACAATTAATCGCTCTTCATAAGAAAAAGAGAACAAGTTTTCAAATATCTCATCCCACGACGGCAAACCCAGAAAACTTATACCAAAACTCTCATGCAGACTCTTTGCCACTTCCATCCGGACGTCCGGACCATTAAGTTCAGGGACAAGTATATAGCAGTACTTTTGTTTTTCTTCAAGGAACTTCCCAATAAATCTGGTTTTACCAAGCCGCCTTCTGCCTATTAGTGAAACGAATCTGAAGTCACCTTTAGAATATTCATTCTCGATATACTCCAGTTCCTTTGTACGATTAATGAATTCTGATTTTATTGTCATAACAATAATTGTGTAATCAATAATATATAAAATTAGCTACCTTGAAAAAATCACTGAACTAAAGCGACCATACGCTTAAAGGCGGCATAATCCAAGAACTACAAAATATACATGCACATCCCCAGAAAAAGACTATGAGATCTAAAGTGTAGCAAGCTCATTCCACAGGCTCATACCTGAACCCAAAACCAAGATCCTTCAAAGCCAGCAGTGCCATGAACATCACACAGAATATGAAGAACACCGAAACAAAGCATGCAAAATTATAGTAGAAGAAATCCACACCTGACATTTTCACGTTCATAACTGCAAAAATACTAAGCGGCTCATTATAGACCGGATAAAGATAAGTAAGTCCACCATCTGCAATATCATCCAGTAACAGATGTGACAAAAAGGCAGCTTCTGCAAAAATACCGATGGATGAAGCTTTAGAAGTACTCCTGTATACAGCATATCCAAGCATGAACGCAAGTATGAATGCTACTAGACCGAAGAATAATGAATGTGTCGGAACCGAACCTATTCTGGTATGCTGAAGTGTACCATTCAAAAAATAATTCCACACTGCAGGCACATCGGGGAACACCGAACCCACGCTGCCTACAAAGAACAGTAAACCAAGATGTTTTACATCTTTAAGACTCATCTCTCTTTTAAAACCACTTCCTGCTATTGCAAATATTCCCACAAGAGAGATACAGAAGATGAAGAATGCTAGATGAAATGCTGGGTATGGCATAATCATACATATGTATTAAAAATATATAATAACAGTGTTTCAGATTAATTGTATAAAATTGCCATCAAATATCCTGTTAAACCACAAAAGACAATATCAAAAGCAGACCATAACAACTACACATGTTCATCTTTGGTCACCTGGGAATTACACTTGGAATCTTTAATCTTATCAGAAAATATCCTGCTTTTTCAAAAATCGACCTGAACATTCCATTAATAGCATTCGGGGCTATGCTTCCTGACATTATAGACAAACCACTGGGAAAGGTTATGCTTGCAAATTCCCTTGCAAATGGAAGGATATACGGTCACACATTACTTTTCTTTTTCTTAGTTCTGATAACAGCATACTATTTTTACAAAAAGAACAACAACGCAAACCTGCTAATAATACCTGCTGCTTCCTTCATGCATCTGATAGAAGACAGGATGTGGATGACACCCCAAACACTTTTCTGGCCTCTGCTAGGATGGCAGTTTCCCGACGGATACCAGTCAGCAGGCATACTTGACTATTTCCTTAGTATATTCAAAAATGCATATACTCCGACAATGAGCTTTGTATTCATGTCTGAAATGATTGGATTGTCCATAATGATTATTGCACTTGTTAATCGGGAATTAGTGCCTTATTTCAAAAAATATAGAAAAAGAAATTAACGTAAAATGCGAATAATGGTAATCTGGGTTCTATAGAATTCCCATTGATATTACACAGGCATTGTTCTTTTTCATTTCCACAAAATCAATTTCTAATCTAAAAACAAAGTACCATCAGCCGACGGCGGCACGTTCCTATGCTGATATACAGAAGATTGGTACAAAAATTATTGCAGTCATGCTGATGATTCTACAGAAAACATCGAAAAAAGTATTCGGGGGTTATGCAGATTATTTTGTTTCGTCTTGTGGGAAAACGCCGGATTAGCCGGCTCCTTCCTGAAATCATTCCATAAAATAAAGTCCATATATGTCTGTTCAAATATCACAGTACGGGCACTTAAAATTCATTCTCATTCCCAGCACCAGTGCCAAACCTTTTCAAACATGAAATACATAAGCATCCAAAATATTGAAACGTTGTTATACAAAAATACATATTGAGTGCATAAATTGTGGAATCTTAGTGTGCTGCATGTTTCTGGCTTGCAGTAAAAATTGGCAGGTGCTATGACAATGAATTCTGAAGAGAACAAAAAACTGAAAAAGCTGGTGGCTTATTCAGAAGAACTTTTCCAGAGCTCAGCCGATGAACCTGACTATAATCGTATAACTGAAATGATGAAGGACATTTCCGGTGCCAGATATGCCGCATTCATCCTTTTTGATGAGAACATCGATGCATACATAACAAAAAGTATCCAGGGTACTGCAAAGCACATCAAAAAAGCCTCTGAGATACTTAATTTTGACCTCAGGAAAAGGCTCTGGGACAGAGACAAAAATCTGGAAGATAAGATCAAGAATAATATAATCACACATTTTTCATCAATACATGAACTCACAGAAGGGTCCTTCCCCGGAAAACCAATAATACTCCTTGAAAAGACCTTCAATGTCGGTCATACAATCATCGCCAATATATTCAGGAACAGTCCCAATATGGGATATTTTGTACTTATCTATTCTGTTGGTGAGGACCCTGTCAATGAAGAGATCATAGAAGTATTATCACGCCAGGTAGGACTGTTACTGGAAAGGAAAAAAACCGAGGAAAAGCTCCGGTTCCAGTTCAGGTACCAGAAGATGATATCAGAGATCAGTTCCAGGTTCCTGCGAATTTCTGACAACGAAGTGGATGATGCTATAGACGAAGCTCTTCAAGCATGCAGGGAGCTTTTTGATGTCGAAGGAGCATATGCATTTCTTTTTTCAGATGACCGGGAAATACTGGTAAAAAGTTACGAGTGCCTTGCCAGTGGGATCAAATCCCATGCAAGTAATATCATTGGCACTAAACTTAGTGACAATCCATGGTTTGAAAAGAACATAAAAGAAAATGAACACATTTATGTATCTGATATCGATGAAATGCCGCAGGAAGCTGAAGCTTACAAGAATGGGTTGAAGCAATATTCCGTAAAGTCCTTCCTTCACATACCGCTGACAGAACAATCAGACGTTATTGGCTTTATTGGTTTTAGTTCAGTTAACAAAAGAATCTGGTCAGAAGAACAGATCGAATTGCTAAAGGTACTTGCCGGAATAATATCCAGCGCACTTGAGAAGAGAGCTGAAAGGGAAGAGCTTCAGATACAGAAAAAAAGACTAAGTGAAGCACAGAGGATCGGACACACCGGCAGCTGGGAGTTTGACATGAACACGGGAATGGTGCATGCTTCACGGGAAGCTATCAACATATATGGCATAGAAGACACAGGTGCAACAATCCGTGAAGTCCAGGCTCTTGTTCTCCCTCAATTCAGGTCATCCCTTGATCAGTCACTTAAAGATCTTATAGGACTCAATAAGCCATACCATGTAGAATTCAGCATTTGCAGACCACTGGACAATGAGATACGTCACATAAGTTCTGTAGCGGAATACTATCCTGACAGGAATACAGTAGTGGGAACACTACAGGATATCACCGAACGGAAAGAAGCAGAGAAGAAAATCGCTGAAAGGGAAGTCTGGAAACATGAACTTATTAAAAACTCCATGGACGGTATCGTAGTACTTGATCTTCAGGGTGGAGTTTATGAGGCAAACCAATGTTATGCGGACATGCTGGGTTATTCCCTTGAAGAAGTAAAGAAACTTCACATATGGGACTGGGATGTACAGATTGGGCGTGAAAAATTTCTCCGGATGTCAAAAAGAATGCATCAGGATATCAAATACATTGAAACACTTCACAAAAGAAAGGATGGTAAAATTCTCAATATGGAGATAAGTTCCAGCAATGCGAAATGTGGAGAACAGGAACTTGTATTCTGTGTATGCAGGGACATCACTGAAAGAAAACGTTCGGAAGAACAATTACAGAACCGAACACAGATGCTGGACATGGCCCTGGAGGCTACCTGTGCCGGCATCTGGGACGTGGACCTGCTGACCGGCAATATTGAGCTTCAGGGTCTGGATAGCTGGAAAAAGATAACCGGATACGATATTGAAGATTTTTCTGAGTATAATCTGAGCATGTGGGAGGAACTCATACACCCGGAAGATGCTGAAGAGGTTGTCAGCAAATTCTCAGACACCGCCAGCTGTAAAAACGATCACTATCTGGCAGAATACAGGATGCTGCACAAAAACGGACACTGGGTATGGATACGTGCACATGGAAGAATCTCCGGATTCAGTAAAGATGGAAGACCTCTTCATGTTTACGGGACACATATCAGTATAGATGAAAATAAGAAAGCAGAAGAAAAAGCCAAAGCAGCGAGTCAGGCAAAGTCGGATTTCCTGGCTAATATGAGCCATGAGATACGCACACCACTAAACGGGATCATCGGATTTTCGGACTTACTCATCAATTCACAGCCAGTTTCGTCTCAACTTCAGTATTTGCAGACAATAAATGCCTCTGCAAATTCGCTTCTTGATCTGATAAATGATGTGCTGGACATATCAAAAATTGAAGCAGGGAAGCTTGAACTTGTAAATGAAAAAGTAGATTTGAGAGAATTATGTGAACAGATAAATGATATGTTGAAGTATAGTGCACATGCAAAAGGACTGGAACTTCTCTCAAACCTTTCACCCCGGCTTCCTGATTTTATTGTTGCTGACCGCATGAGACTAAGACAGGTACTTGTAAACCTGCTGGGTAATGCTATCAAATTCACATCAGCAGGAGAAGTTGAACTTAAAGTCATTGCCGGAAAAACTGACATTGAGAGTAAAGCAGATATCACATTTTCTGTCAGGGACACAGGTATTGGGATTCCACCTGACAAACAGACGGATATATATGATTCATTCTCACAGGCGGATAGCTCAATTTCCCGGAAATACGGGGGAACGGGACTTGGGCTTAGTATCTCAAACAAACTGCTTGAAAAAATGTATTCTGAACTTGAGCTGACAAGTGAGGAAGGAAAAGGAAGTTGTTTCAGCTTTACTGTGAAATTCCCTGTTGAAACTATGGAATTATCTTATGAAGAAAAAACGAAAAATGTTGAAAAAATCCTCATTGTGGACGATAATGAGAAAAACTGCCACATCATCGGCTCAATTCTTGAAAATGCCGGAATCAACACAGAAATAGCACATTCTGCCGAAGAAACATTGAAGATATGTAAAGAACTAACTGATAGCATTGACCTGATGATCATGGATCAGCACATGTCTTTAATGAACGGGGATGAACTGGTAAGGGAGATACGAAAAGGAAATACCTGTTATTCTGCTGATATGCCGGTTATCATTATGCAGGATTCAACAGACATGGTCACTGAAAACGAACATAAAGAGGATTCATCAATAAACAAAAGATCAGTGCATATAATAAAACCAGTAAAACAAAGAGAGTTACTGGAAAGTATTGTCAATATAATGTCGGAAGGGGAAGGCAATATTTCTGAGGAAAGGTGCGTCCCGGAATTGCCAGATGACAGGCATGGTGGAAAATACAGCATCCTGATTGCGGAGGACAATGAGGTTAATATGCTCCTGGCCTCAACATTTGTTTCCAGAATCCTGCCTGAAGCAAAGGTGTTCAAAGCAAAGGATGGAAAAGATGCTGTGCGATTATTCGGGGAAAATATACCCGATCTTGTTCTAATGGATATCCAGATGCCTGAACTCAATGGATACGATGCTACTGTCATGATAAGGAATATTGAAAAAACCAGAGGGACCCACACACCAATAATAGCTCTTACAGCCGGAACTTTCAGAGAAGAAAAGGACAAATGTTTTGAAGCAGGACTGGATGACTACATACCAAAACCCATTATTTTTGACAACATTCGTCAGTTGTTTGACAAATGGTTATTTAAACAATATGAAGAAAATGAGAATGAAAAACAAAAAGAACATTCACTCGATCCTGTTCACTTTGATTCTGAATGGCTATCTGAAAATACAAATGGGAGCAAAGAGCTATATGATGATATTGCAGCTATGGCCATGAAATCCTTTGTCCGAAGCCATAAAGAAATGTGTGCCGCTTTTTCGATAAATGATATGGACAGGATGGCTACCATAGCCCATAAAACAAGGGGGACCGCACTTAACACCGGCTTTAATGTTATGGCATCCAGTGTTGAAGATATTGAAAATGCCGCAAAAAACGATCCTGAAAACGTTCTAAAGCTACTTGAAAAGATGGAAGAAGAGATCGAATATCTTATACGTTTTTTTGACAAACAAAATCAATGAACATGTTTGTTGATTACCGATTACTTAGCTTTCTTTTCCAGTGATTCTAAAATACATGCTGATTTGTTAGTAAACCGGTGGTCAATAATACAAAATAACAAATCTTAGAACTGCACTGCAGCCTCCATATAATCTGAATAGATATATATAAACATAAAACCATATTAACCAGAGGAAACATGCAAAATAACACATATGTCCACAAATCTGCCAGATTTTATGGTTCCAGCAGTGTTGGTAAAGAGTCGGTGGTACTTGAAAATGTTATACTTGGCTATCCCCGGCACAGCATACTTATGGAGATCACAAAAGCCGGTGCCGAGATCGAAGACTACGGCCAGCCGGGTTCTGTGATAGGTGATAATGCATTCATCAGGGCTGGCACAACTATATTCAGCAATGTCAAAGCAGGTAACAATTTCAGGACGGGACACAACGCCATGATCAGGGAAAATACAACAATAGGCGATAATGTGCTCATTGGAACAAATGTGATAATTGATGGTACTGTTACAATAGGCAGCAATGTCAGCATACAGGGAAATGTGTACATTCCCACGCATGTGACCATTGAAGATAAGGTTTTTATCGGGCCATGTGCAGTGCTTGCCAACGATAAATATCCAATAAGGGGAGAATATCATCCGGAAGGTCCGGTGATAAGAAAAGGTGCTTCTATTGGTGCAAATGCTACGCTTGTCCCGGGGATCGAAATTGGAGAAGGTGCAATGGTAGCTGCAGGAGCACTGGTCACAAAGGATGTGCCTGCATGGAAACTTGCCATCGGATGCCCGGCAAAGATAATTGCCCTCCCTGAAAAACTTGAAACATTGAACGACATATAAATCGTAAATAATCACTTTATACTATTTTGTTAATTCTCAGAGATTCGTGATATCATGATACCGATTGCAAAACCACAGCTTGATGAAGCTGAAATAGAAGCTGTGAGCGACGTCCTGCGCTCAGGGATTATAGCCGAGGGGCCACGTGTTGCAGAATTTGAACAGGCATTTGCTGAATACACAGGAACTGAATATGCAGTGGCAGTAAATTCGGGAACTGCTGCCCTTCATGCTGCATTACTTGCACATGGTATCGGCAAAGGTGATGAAGTTATAACAAGCTCTTTTAGTTTCATCGCCACTGCTAACTCTGTACTTTTCACCGGTGCAAGACCGGTGTTTGCCGACATAAGGCCTGACAGTTTCAATCTGGACCCACATCTTATAGAAGAGAAAATAACACCTGCCACAAAGGCCATCATGCCAGTACACCTTTACGGGCATCCTGCAGATATGGGAGCGATGGCTGAAATTGCAGAAGACCATGACCTTGTCCTTATTGAAGATGCATGCCAGGCCCATGGTGCTACTTACAACGGAAAGAAAGCAGGTTCTTTCGGAACAGGTGCATTTAGTTTTTACCCTACTAAGAACATGACCACAAGTGAAGGCGGTATTATCACTACTAACAGTAAGGAAATTGCAGAAAAAGCACGCATGATACGGGCACATGGTTCAAAGCAGCGTTACCTGCATGAGATGCTCGGGTACAATCTCAGGATGACCGATATATCTGCTGCGATTGGAATGGTGCAGCTGAAAAGGTTACCGGATTATATAGAAGCAAGGCAGCGTAATGCAAAAATGCTTAATGAAGGACTTAAAAGCATAGGTGGTGTAGAGTGTCCTGTTGTCAGGGGGAATTGCGGGCATGTGTTCCACCAATACACCATACGTGCCAGAAAAAGGGATCAGCTTGCCGATTATCTGAAAGAAAAAGGGATTGGGTCCGGCATATATTATCCTATACCAATTCACAGACAACCGTATTATAAGGAACTTGGATACAATGACACATTGATGGTGACTGAAAAAGCCTCAAGGGAAGTGCTTTCATTACCTGTACATCCGGGAGTCACAAAGGATGACATCAACACTATTTGCACTATAATGAATGATTGGAGTGAAACAGAATGTTAAAAGTAGGCGTAATCGGCGCCGGAGCCATGGGTAAGAACCACATAAGGATCTATAGTGAAATGCCGGATGTGGAGCTTGCAGGTATATCCGATATAGACAAAGACCTTGTGGAAAGCCTTGCACAGCAATATGATACAAAAGCCTATACGGATTACAAAGAAATGCTTACATCCGGACTGGATGCAGTGAGCATTGTGGTCCCTACGAAGATGCACCGCCAGGTTGCCACTGATGCCATAGAATCAGGTGCGCATGTACTTGTCGAAAAACCTATTGCCGACACAGTAGAAAATGCCAACGCAATTATTGATAAGGCGAAAGAGAATGACCGTCTGGTAATGGTGGGACATATTGAAAGGTTCAACCCGGCAGTAATAAAATTAAAAGAGATTATCAACTCAGGACTTCTTGGTAAGATTGTATCAATTTCAACCACAAGAGTAGGACCATATAACCCCAGGATCAGGGATGTGGGAGTAATTCTGGACATAGGTGTTCATGATATTGATGTAATATCATATCTTTACGGAAGAGATGTCAACCAGGTATATGCAGTGGCCGGAGCAGACATCCATTCTTTTGAGGACCATGCTACTATACACATGAGGTACGATCACGAGTTCTCTGGGCTGGTGGAGGTAAACTGGCTTACACCCCATAAAGTGAGGAAGCTCACAGCTGTTGGTGTTGAAGGTGTTGCGTATCTTGATTATATAGACCAGACCGTTGAGCTGCATGACAGTGACTGGGTCAGGAAAGCAAAAGTAGAAAATAAAGAACCACTCAGGAATGAACTTGAATATTTCATTGATTGTATCAATAACGGCAAACAGCCAAATCCTTCCGGGACTGACGGGAAGCACGCGCTGAAAGTCAGCCTTGCAGCCATCAGTTCATACAAAGAAGCAAAAATGATAGAGATAAAGGAATGATTATCATGAGCCCGAAACTCGAGAATATACTGAAAGATAAAGGGCCTATAAAAAAAATAGGCGTTATAGGAATGGGTTATGTGGGCATCCCCGCAGCAGCCCTTTTTGCTGATTCCGATAAGTTTGACCATGTGCTTGGATTCCAGAGAGATTCCCCCTCATCAGGTTACAAGATAGGGATGCTTAACCGTGGCGAAAGTCCTCTTAAAGGTGAGGAACCAGGACTTGAGGAGCTCCTGAAGAAGGTAACGGATGTAGGTAAGTTTGAGTGTACTCCTGATTTCTCCAGAATATCCGAACTTGACGCCGTGACCCTGGCTATCCAGACACCGTTTGCTGATCCGAAAGCACTGGAACCTGATTTTGGAGCACTCAAGGAAGGCATCCGCAATGTTGGCAGATATCTTAAACCGGGAATCCTTGTTGTCCTTGAATCTACCATCACCCCTGGGACCACCGATGGCATGGCCAGGGAGATACTTGAAGAGGAATCTGGGCTTAAGGCCGGAGAGGACTTTGCACTTGCACATGCCCCCGAAAGAGTAATGGTAGGGAGGCTGCTCCGCAATATTCAGGAACATGACAGGATTGTTGGTGGTATTGACAAAGCAAGCACCGACAGGGCAGTGGAACTCTATTCACCTGTGCTCACAAAGGGCAGGGTCATACCCATGAGCGCAACGGCTGCTGAGGTTACAAAGACTGCAGAGAACACATTCAGGGACCTGCAGATCGCAGCGGCAAACCAGCTTGCTCTTTACTGTGAGGCCATGGGGATTAACGTCTATGATGTCAGGGCAGGTATTGACAGCCTGAAAGGAGAAGGCATTACTAGAGCCATACTCTGGCCTGGTGCTGGTGTCGGTGGGCATTGCCTTACCAAGGACACGTATCACCTCGAACGTGGCGTAAAACTGGGAACAGAAGATCTTGATTATCCGCAGGATGCCGAGTCAATTTATGTACTCGCACGCAGGGTCAATGATTTTATGCCTGTGCACATGTACAACCTTACAGTTGCCGCACTTAAGAGATTGAATATGGGCATAAAAGGAGCAAAGATCGCCATGCTTGGTTGGGCCTTCATCAATGACTCCGATGATGCGCGCAATCCGCCTTCAGAACCATACAGGGACATGGTCCTTGAAGCAGGGGCAGGACTAAAGGTACATGACCCTCATGTTCTCAGCTATCCTGGTGTTGAGCTGCTGAAAGATTCAAATGAAACTATGAAAGATGCAGATGCCATTGTTATTTTCACAGGCCACAGGGAGTACTTTGACCTGAAACCGGGGGATATAAAGAAACTCACAGGCAAAGAACACACCGTGATCATAGACGGCAGGAATGTTATCGATCCTGACACGTTCATCAATGCAGGATTCGTGTACAAGGGCATCGGACGCGGCGACAGGAACAGTCACATGATAGTCAATCAATAATTTTTTGATCTTCGGGATTTATATCCCGGTCATTTTCTTTTTTCCTACGCAGGTTTATCATTATCAGGACCACAAAAAGCACCTGTGCTATGGTCACTCCTATACCGTCGGCCAGAAGGTCATGCACACTGGAGGAGCGACCTGGCACAAAGGACTGATGATATTCATCGCTGACTCCATAAATTATGCCAAGTATCACTGCAAAGATAGCAGCATATTTTTTAAGAATAACGTTATCTGAGTTTTTAAATGTCAGGTGCAGGAGAACACCCAGACCGAAATAGAGGAACATGTGTGCAATTTTGTCCATATGACCATGGGCATAATCTGCAATATCTACCAGAAAACCAAAACCCAGTTTTTCTGCAATACCTGCCAGCTCATACATAATAGGAATCTTGAAAATAGAGGCAGGTACACTCAGGTTAGACTGTGCTGATAAATAAAATATAAATCCTGCATAAAGAATAGTCAGGGATATCAGAATCTCTTTTTTGTGTTTCATGTAATCAAAATGCTGTATCCGTGAAATCATTTTCAGGATAAGCTGGACCATTTGAAGAAAAAAAAGAGCAATTGATGCAATATATTTATTTTTAAAAAGATCACGCATGATTGTTCTGTCATACAATTGTCGTATGAAGTTAAAATAATTATCCAGTCATTCTCCAACAATCTCTTCGAGGCCTTTGTAAAGATCAACCTTAGGTTCAAAACCAATAGCTTTGGACTTTGATATACAGGAAGAACTATGTTTGATGTCACCTGGCATAGGGTCTTTGTACTCTATGTCTATAGGGCTGTCAAATATATCCAGCACAATCTGTGCCAGTTCATCTATGCGTGTGACAATGCCTGTTCCAACATTATAAACTTCACCGTCTTTGCCGGCACCGCCTGCCAGAAGTGTAATCATATCAACGACGTCATGGGCGGAAACAAAATCACGAGTGTTTGAGCCATCTCCAAAAATAATGGGTGGAAGTCCTTCCTTTAACCTGCCTATGAATTTAGATATAACACCAGAATAAGGATTTGAAGGGTCCTGTCTCGGACTATATATATTAAAGGGTCTTATGCTGACAGTGGGAAGACCATATGCCTCATGGTACATGCTGCAGTATTTTTCACCGCAGAGCTTGCTGGCACCATACGGTGACATAGGATTTTGTGGATGTTTCTCATCCACTGGGAGATATTCAGGATTACCGTAAACAGCAGCCGAACTCATATAAACAAATCTTTTGATATCGCCCTCTCTGGCCCCTTCCAGAAGGTTTAAAGTCCCAAAGACATTATTATCAGCATCGAATAACGGCTCAGACATTGATCTGGCAACGCTTATCTGGGCTGCCGTATGAATAATAATATCATTTTGAGAAGCAAGTTCTCTGGCTTCAGGAGATCTAATGTCATCCTTTACAAAACTAACATTTGAAGGCAGAACTGGCTCCTTGCCGGAGGAAAGGTTGTCCAGCACTGTAACTTCATGGTGATCATGCATGTTGTCAACCAGATAACTGCCTACCTGACCAATACCGCCGGTAATTAGGACCTTCTTCATGTCCACTAAATTGTGAGCTTTATATATAACAGTACCTCAAAAATGAAAAGGAATTTCAAATAATATCAACATCAAAAAAGAAAGATTCGGGCTTAGCACACAGTCTTTAACTGCTCTAAACCCATGGAGACAGTTATTGTTGCACGTTCCATGCAGTGAAGAGTACAGTACATCTCTTCACGGGCATAATTCTCGTACACATAAATAGGACTGCCACACATTGAGCATTTCTTCTCTATTAATTTCATTGTACCACCTACTTCCAATGCATATCAAACATAGTGTGCACATTGGATCACTAATTATCGTATTGTGACAATAACCCAACTGTCAGCCTAACATGGACTACAATACTATATAAATTTATGTCCGATGCAATAAATTATAATCATAATGATAATGAGAAAACAATGTTTTACATATTAGGAAAACATTATTATATAAAACATGGTTTACTTCAGAAAAACACAGTACATCGTCTGCAAATATAAATTATATTTAAATCACAGTGAATACACAACAGTAAATACATATACAATAAATATATAAATTAAAAAAGCTAATGACAATACGTTTTAACACTCCATCACCCCATTGGCTTATGAACATTAAATAAAGCTAAATATATTAAATTTAGAGGATTTGAACTATGCTGGATCTGGATTCACCTTCAACACTTTTGGCCCTGGTTCTTGGGAGCACTTTTCTGACGCCATTTCTGGCTACGTATATCTCAATGCCCTATTTTATCAGAAAACTAACAGAGAAGGGGCTCATTGCCAGGGATTACTACAAGAGGGAAGTTACTATGATCCCTGAAAGAGGTGGCATAGCCATCATCCTTGTGGCCATGGTATGCTTCTCCCTGAATACTTTATTCTTCAAATTCTCATCCACAAACTACGTGATCCTTATAGTCATTGCCATGTTCGGCCTTTTCGGTATACTTGACGACATGGTGGACATCGGCAGGGTAACAAAGTTACTTCTTATGTACTATTGTTCGTATCCACTGATCCAGTACGCCACACATACCGCGTTCACATTACCAAGTGTTGGCAATATTGAGCTTGGGATACTTTACCTGCAGTTCATTGTACCCACATATGTACTTGTAGCATCCAACCTTGTGAACATGCACTCCGGTTTTAACGGGCTTGCTTCAGGATTGTCTGTGATCGTGCTTATCTCTTTGATTATAAAATCCGTACTTATAGGTGATGTGGACAGCATCTTTGCTGTTGTCAGCGTTACCGGGGCAACACTTGGATATTATATATACGACAGGTACCCATCAAAGATTTTCTGGGGAAACGTAGGTTCACTTACCATAGGGGCAGCCATTGGAACAATCATAGTTGTCCAAGGCTTCATCGTCAGTGGTTTTGTTATGCTTATCCCCCATACAATTAACTTCCTCATGTATGTCTACTGGAGAGCTATGAAGTTCCCGGTCGCTAAATTTGGAACGGAAAGAGAGGATGGAACACTTGAAGTTCCAAATCCACTTACACTTAAATGGGTTCTTCCATACTATCGCAGAGTTACTGAAAAGCAGGCCACGTGGGCAATGTATGCCCTGACCATGCTCTTCTGCACAATTGGGATACTTTTGCCAGGAAGGTTTTAAACTCTGACATCCTATTCCAAGATGTTTTTGCATTCAGGCATTCTATGGACTATTATTCAGAGTCATGAAAATGATACAAATGCAGTATTTTGCAAACAGCGATCGGCAACATGACAAAATAGTATACATTTATAGCTGTTTATACTGAAATACGCCTGTAACAAATGCAGGCTTTTTTTGCTTTGAGCACAGGTTACTTTCCTGAAATATCAGAATTGCTTACTGAATTTATATGCAGCAGAGATTTGCAAAAAAAAGAAGTTGCCCCGAAGGGCACTGTTTTTGAAATTATAGTTTCTCGCCAAAGTGACCTGAGACTATTGAAAGGTCCTGAATGTTCACAGTTCCGTCCTGATTAACATCCCAGCGAGGAAGATCTTCTGTGTAGGTCTTACCGTAGTTCTGGCCTACAAGAGTAATGTCAAGTACATTGACAGTGTTGTCCTCATTTACATCCCACCTTGGCTGCAGGTCTGTGATAGTTATTGTAGCCGATGAGCTTACCTCATCCGTACCATCACTTACTGTTACCTTTATTGTATGTGTTCCGGCAGATTCATAGTCCGTTATCCATGAATGGCTTGTGGAGGTGCTGACCTGTACACCGTCAATCTCAAGGATATAGCTTAAAGAATCCCCGTCTGCATCACTTGCAGCTACGTTCACATCAATGGTTGAACCTTCTTCAAACGTAGAGCCGTCTGCCGGTTCAAAGAGACTTATCTCAGGTATGTGGTTCATTGGAGTCACGGTTATGCTCACACTTACATTGTCTGTGAGATATCCGTCTGTAACTTTAAAAGATGCCACATATGACCCTGCATCTCCTTCTGATGGTGTCCAGCTTAAACTTCCTCCGTTAAAGGTTGCACCGGATGGAATGGATGTAGCTGTGTATGTGAGTTCATCGCCATCGGCATCTGTTGCACTTACTGTGAAACTCAGACTCTGCTGTTCTTCTACTGTCTGTGACGAAACAGATACGAACTGCGGAGCTGTGTCAATGAGCACTGTTGCATTGGACACTGTGTATCCTGCCGGGCCAGAATTTGCATCACTCAGAATCACATTGGAAAGTCCAATATCCATCACACCGGAACTACTTCCCGCTACCATATCGATGGTTGCCATGGCACCAGGAGAGGTGATGCTTCCGCTACCTACTATGGCTGCATAGACATTGTCCAGTAATCCTGCTGCATTATCAATACTATCATACTGGAAGGTTGTTGAAAGTTCACCTGCTGTGAACAGATCACCTTCATTTACAGTAAAGATATTTGCAAGCTGACTGTATTGCAGGTCAAACTGTGAACCTGTAAGTGCCTGGGCCGGATCTATGTACACGTCCAGACTGAAAGATTCTCCAGGAGCTACTGTTGTGGTTGATGGAGAGATGGAGATGGAGGAATATTCAGATTCTGCTGCTGCAGAGACGACTACTGTCCATGTCCTTGAAATAGTGCCTGCATCTGCAGTTCCATCAAAGCTTACTGTATGTGTGCCTGCTGTTTTCCATGATTGCACATGCTCTGTTGTACCGGTCTCGACCTCTGTACCGTCAACAGACCAGACTGCGCTTGTGAATTCCTGACCTGACTCTACTGAGAATGTTGTAGATTCACCTGATGTTGCTGTCAGGGATGTTGACGATGGGGTGAATGTAATGCCTGTGCCGGAGGAGACTGGACTTGAGCTTTCTGATGTCTGAATCAATGTAAAAGTATGCTCAGACCAGATATCGTTGCTGAAACTTATGATTCCTTCCTCATCTGCTACAACTTCTTTGAAGTCGTAACCATCCATTTTCACCATATATGTTGCAGATGGTTGCAGTTCACCTATTGTAAAATCTACATTGTTTCCTTCTGTTGAAGATGAGATGAATTCTACAAGCGTATTACCAATTGGTTTCGTAGTGTCAAATTCGGTAACATCGATGTCAACAATAGATGACGTTGGTTTAGCGGTCATTGGGTAGGTAGTAATTGTAACTGTTTCATCACCTGATGTGATATATGAACTTGATACCGAGTTAAAGTTAGTTCTATTCTTTCCAGTTGAAGTAAAAACTTTGTTACCCGAAAATTCTACAGTGATAGAACCTCCCGAAGTAGACTGAATTTTAAAACTCTCTTTTTTAGGATTTCGAATAGTAGCACTATTCAAATCAGTTCTATAATAAGAATTGTTATTCTCTTCAAAAACCAAATAGTTACCATTTGTAGCCCCAATTACCCTAATTTCACTCCATGATATATCATATAATCGATTATTAATAAACGACACATTTTCCAATGGTTTAAACATGGAAGTAATTCCATATCCTGGCTGATCATGGATTATATTATTGCATAGGACAGAATCTTTGAAGCGATCAAGAGCTAACTGTCTAGTATTATATATTTCATTATTGCTAATATTTATTTGTGACATTGGGAGTGAATTACCATGAGTAAATATGGCTGAATTTGCAGAACTGCCATTAAATATAATATTATTCACAATGTTAATATTAGATATTGAAAACCCATCACCATAATTATAAAAATCAACAAGATTATGCCCTAAACCTCCAGATTTTCCCGGATTATCATGTATTTTATTATTTAATACACTTATTCCGCTGACATTTTGAACATTGGAAGTTAACATTACGGAATTCCATCCATTGTCGTGAATATCAGAATTAATCAATGATGAATCGTATGAATCTATAAAAGTAACACCAACTGAACTAGTATTAAAGATTTCAACATTGTCGATATTGATGTTGTTAGATGATCGCACATATATGCCCATATAATAATTGTGGATCAAAATATCATTTATGATTATATGCTCTTTTGACCAGAGTTTCATTGCTGCATTGTTTTCACTAGAATCAAATCTATCTGCCCCATCAAGTATGGCGTTCCCATTATATGAAGTAATAGTTATTGGAGAGTTTTTTGTTCCTGAATTACTAAAAACAATACGTTCACCATACCACGTGCCTGCCATCAAATAAATAGTATCTCCTGCCTTAGACATTGAAGCAGCATAAGAAGGCGATAGCCAAGCATCGGTAGGAGACAAACCTGAATTTGAATTATTACCAGATGTTGATACAAAATACTCATTTGCTGAAGAAATCCCTGAAATAGATACAAGGATAAAAATAAAAAGTGTTAGTTGAGTGATTATTGATACGTTTTTCATATTAATCACTTAAGCATCTTGTGGAACAGTAATTAAAACAAATGGCCATAATATTACATTTCATGAACATGCAATCCACACATCTTAAATTTACACTAATCATGACACTTACTGTAGACGTGAGTATATATATACATTCCTAAATAATAATCTTGGTTCTCTTCAACATCGTGTGGGTAATTTTAACAACAATGTCTTATTGCCTATAGAAAATGGGTGATTCCCCACATGATAAATACAAGCTGAGATTTTATGAACCCCTGTCATGTGACACTATCCATCCCAAGTTTGACAGTTTTCACTCTTTCATGAAGAGAATGTCTTCTCACTGGACCCAATTTTTCGTATTTTTGTCAGGAAAACCTATTTGACACTCTAAACAATTTTAAGTAATTCGCTACGATTTCACCCATTTCTGCCTTAAAATCAGTGAATTTATCTCATCAAAATTGGCGTAAATGTACTTTTTTGATTGTTCATCCGTAAAATCGACGGTTACTGTCAAATTCAATAGGCTATTTTTAATAGAGATTTGTGAAATAAATCTCGATCAATTTTGTAGACTTATGTCTGAGTTCATTGAACTCATATCGCATCAGCGATATGAAAAGTTGTGCAATGAATCCTATGATCACTGCACCATAAATGGAAGCCTCCGTCCATACTCTTAATGGTTAAATCTCAATCTCATTCTTCAGGGAATGGATTATTTTTTCAATGGAGTCTTTTTTTCTGTATGTTAGAAGAGCTTCTTTTAGTGTCAAATTCTGACTTGATCTCAGGCAGAAAAATCCTTCTCTACCTGTAATTATCTTTTCTTCCAGAAGCTTGATAGCTTCCTGTTCATCTAGTTCCATCAGTTTAGTCTGCAAAGAATAAGTGACATCAACAAGAACATTGTTGATTCTGAATTTTTTAGGAAGCTTCTTGTTTTTGCTGATAGCTTTCTGTATCTCCTTTGCTTCCTCCAACAATCTCATAACTTTTCTTATTTTAGAGTCATGTTGTTCTTTCTGGAGTTTTTCTGAAAAATACATGTAATTAACACTGCTTGGTTTAATGGTTTTCAGTCCATATATTCCATTTTCAGAATCGATAAGTTCAGGAGAAGCTTCCCAGAATACTGCAATTTTCTTATCATCACTCTTATTGAGTTTTCTTGCAGTTAAGTAATGCATCTCATCCTCCCTTATCAAGTCAATGTTCCCTTTGCTATGAGCTCCTTTATCAAAAACGACAAGTGAACCCTGGTCCATTCTATTGTTGATTTGGTAATATGTCTTCTCAAAATGTTTTTGATCTGGTAGATTTCCCTTCTCTACTGTAAGACCTATGGGAACATTTATAGGATTAGCAAGTTCAGCAAGACCTATTGTTATCTGTTTTTTGTCTGGTCGATGATCTCTGCTATATCCATACATTCCAAGAGGAGATTTGTCACCATGGAAAAAAATGCTCGTCCAGTCCATGTTTACGTTGGTATGTTCAAAATCGTATCGGGCAAATATTTCATCCTGAATATTGGAAATAATCGTTTCACGATTATTTCCCAGGGTTTCAAGAACCCTGTAGAGAGTTCTTTCACAAAATTCAGGTAGATTGAAAATGTCAAGCACTTCATCACGATTGATCCAATCGTGAGCTTTACTTATGCTGAAATTATCTGTAAGCTTGTAACTTATAAGTGCTTTCAGTAGGCTGTTGATATCAATACCATTCTTTTTGTGTTTACCAAAAACAGCGGATAAATCAAGGGTATCGTAAAGCCAATTTACAGTCAGAATAGTTCCGATGGGAAAGCATATATTCTCATTAGGAATAATCTCATATGTTCTTAGTTTTGTTTTCATTTTGACCGAATACAACAAAGCTAAGAACACTCTTATTAATTTTGACTGTCAAAGTTGGGATTCATACTTATATCCCGGATATGAGCCGTAAATTTGGAACAGATTTCCAATGTAATCCCTTTCAAATTTACCCACTCGATGTTGTGGAGATCCATAATCTTTAATTGTTCTTAAGTGATTATTTCCAAACAGAGCAACAGTGTAGAGGTAAAAATTTAATATGTATAAGTTGGTTCATAGTTTTTAACATCTTTATCAAGTTCATCTAATGTCCAAACAAATGAAACACCATTATCGTATACCTTATTTTGAGAATTTGCTGCATATGCCAACAATGGACAAGGAATCAATTGGTGATTCCAAACTATTAAGCCATTTGCACGAGTGTTTTCTATTAAATACCGGACTTTGTAATCATAATCCCACATCCTTAAAATTTTCTCCCATTTGGCGAGTCCCGCATCCTTGCCTTTATAGCCACTAAACCAAAAAGATTCTGAAGTCAATGGATAACGTTCATAGTTTGAAATATTTACGCTCTCAAAGTCATATACATGATTTAAAATCGTAGATTCGGTCACCACATAAGATGTTTCTGATACAGAAAACACACGCATACCAAAATTCATACCATTTGTAATAGAAGACCCATTTAAATGTTCTTTTGCCCACGAACCTGTAACTGAAACTTCTTTTTCCAAGTACCTTTCAGTATAAGGACTAACAGTATAATCTTTAAATTGAAAAAATCCAGCAAACATGACACTCGTTACTATTAAAATAGTCAGCATAATTTTTGACATGCTTTTGTGATTATTGAATTTGAACAAATTGACAAGTGAATAAGCAGATAAGGGCAAAATAAAAAGTGGTAAAAACCCTTTCATATAAGTCTCTGAATAGACAAATGGTGTCAAGAAAATAAGATATAATAACAAAAACCATTCACTAAAAACCTTTTTTTCTTTAAGCAATAAATAAAAAAACCCACCTATTGATGGAATTAAAAGTACACCTGTATACCTTATATAATCTATATAGATGGGGGAGTAACGTGAGGTCTCCACAAATTTCCCTGTAAAGAACGGAATGGAAAACATAAATACAAAGCTAGCTAATACGATTAGAGGCAAATATTTATTAAAAGAAAAGTTACGAACAAATATGTTTTTTTGATTTAATATATCTAAAAATGAAAGAATTAAAAAGGCAAAAATTGATGGAAGCAAAAAATAAAATAAATGATGAGTACTTAGTAAGAATAAACTGAATAATAAAAATAGTGGTATAAATTTTTTTGATTGCCTGCATTTCAAAAGTAAATAAATAAACAGAGGAGCAAGTATTGTTAGCAAACCCCTTGTAGGAATGGTCCAAGTCGTATAATCTAAAACAGCAGGAGATAAAGAAATAGAGAATGAAGTTATAAATTTATAAATATCATCATTAAATATTTCACCAGCCATCAAATATGAAGTTGCTATTGAAAAAAAACCAATAAAAATACAATACAAATAAATAGAAATTCTCATATCCAATCCAGATGACTGATATAAGCCCGATAACAGAAAGTGCATTGAACTGGTATAAGACCCTGGATATAATCCAACGAACGATAGAGGATTTAAAATCCATTTTGCATATCCGTATTCGTTTATAGAATTTACCATTGCATGCATTAAAAATGAATCTACTCCTAATTCATCAGAGACTGCTTGGTTACGAACAATGAAATTCAAAATCAAAAGGCAAACAAACAATTTGAATTTGAATTTAACTGACAGCTGCATTTAATTCCCCTTATTATAGCGTGTTTTCCATTTATTCCAAAAATAATCTTTTAATTCTTCATCTTCAATTTGTTGCTGGTTAATAAATCCTTTAAAGTATCCTATGAAAAAAGGAATCATGCCATAATAAGGTTTTCGACGAGAATACCTAAAAGATCTAGCAATTGCATTAAAAGGATGGTAATTTAAATAATAAAATGATTCTCCCATTTTTATAAGTCCTTTCCAATATCCCTCTGCTGAACTAACATCCCGAAGTTCAATTGCAATATACTTGTCAAACCTTTTCGTATCCCAACCCTTTAATCTTGATTTAGCTTTTAAGACACTATCTGCAGAGTACGATACTAATATTCCTCCACAGTCTTCAAAACATGCCTTCCGAATTAACATATGACCACCTGAAGGTTCTGTAGAATGTAATTTTGACATTACCTGCTTACCATTAACAGTATAAACAGTTCCACCACTTACAATACCTAATTTTAAATTATTCCTCATTTCAAAAATAAGATTTCTATAAAAAGTAGGTGGTAGAACAATATCACCATCAAGATTTCCTACATAAAAGTACTCTATTCCCCTATTAACGCACAATGATATTGCATAATCAAAACCTTTTTTCATTACCTCAGCAAGATGTAGTCCAAGATCACGATAACTTTCTTCGAGTCTAAGTATTTCTATCCAATTGTATCGAAGCCTAGCTTCTTCAACAACCTGAAAAGTATTATCTGTACTGCCATCATCAACAATTAGCCAGAGGGAAGGAAGAATTGTTTGAGAAGCTACTCCTTCGATCACTTGAGGAAGATTAGAACCTTCATTCTTACATGGAGTTATTAGCAAATAGTTATTGGATTGATTGCATTCACCATTCAAGTAATCTCACCACCTCAAATGCTTCAGCATACTCTGCATTTATCGTTTTCCCCCTAAATTTACATAAATTGACAACTGCCTCTCTTTCAACATAATCTTTTTCTTCTTGTGAATGAAATTCATTTATACATTTAATTTTCATTTCAAAGGTATCTGTAACATTACTAAATGCCGTAGGAATGAATTCAAGAGTAGTAGAAGGAGCTTCATAACACATTATACTATTCTGCATTTTTCTAGAAGCTGAAAGAACAGCACGAGCAATATTATGATGATCTTGATGATAATCTTTCAACGAATGAACATATACTATGGAAGGACAATATTTTCTAATAGCGTCATCAATCAGTGCTACAGTAGCACCATCATGTAAAATAAATGCGTCCTTCAATTCTAAAAATTCAATATCATTTACCCCCATAAGAGTAGCAGCCCTTCTTGCCTCATCCATCCTTATGTGTGGATCACCACCTTTTTCACCATTGGTAGCTATTAGATAGTAGACATTGTCACCTTTCAAAACGTGTTTTTTTATAGTTCCACCACATCCAATCTCAATATCATCAGGATGAGCGCCAATTGCTAATACAGTTTTATTGTTCACACCATCACCTTGTTTCAAATGTTTTATCTCCAATATTGAATAATGCATCGATTGAAGACATATTTGGTTCAAATCCTCCATAACATTGAGTATAAGCAGGATGCTTAAAGTCCTGATACTCCACTGATATGCTTTTAGCATTAAACAATGACTCATCCAAGTAATTTTTACCACTTGGCCCTGAAATATAAATATCTCCGTTCAAACAATCAACAATATCAACTAATTTTTCGGTTGATCTGGTTTTGAACCCTAATTCACTAGAAAATACAATTTTTGTATTTATATGAAAGGACTCAATCAAAAACTCAATAAAAGAGATATTCAAATCAAAGAGATATTCAAAATCCGATGAAAAGATTTTTTTAATGGCTGTGCCATAATTGATAAATTCAGGAGCAGCGCTATAATTTTCTTCGATCAATGATAAATGTGCATCGTTCCATTTGTTGCCTTTTGTAAGCAAATCATTACGAATCTTTATTTCATTAATAGGGATCATTTTCTTTTCTACTGGAACAGTCAGCCATTTCCAACCATTGAAAATACGAATCCTGTTTCTATGTTGAAAGTCTCCTTTGTTGAACTGAGCGTCATCATATATCACAAAGATATCGGATTTATTCATTTTATCAAAAAAACCAAGATATGGTAAGTAATTTGGTTGATGAATAGCCACTTTCATATACATACCTCATCATACAAAAATTTTAATTTAGCCATCATAGGTAATTCCATGCATATCTTTCAGAGATTTTTTGCTATCAGGAAACTTGTCTACAAGTTCAGTCAGAAATTGTGTTACATCTATTTTATCAGCAAGCATTTTTTCACGCTTTTTTTGCCATATTGATTGATTGTTATCATTTTTCAGAATTTCTAAAGCTTTTTTAAAAGCATCTGACTGAGCTGTTTCTGAATCAGAAAAATTGAAAACAAGACCATATAAGGATTCCATTTCATCAATATACCCTCTTCTGCTTGTAGACAAATAGATAGAAGGAGTACCAAGAACAGCGCTTTCACAAGCCATGGAAGAACTTTCACCGATAAAGAGACTTGCATAATACATAAGATCATGTATTTTTTCAGGTGAAACAATCAATCGATTTTTTTCAAGTTCAGGAGGAAGATCTCTTTCAGATGTTATGTAAACTTTACCATACTTTTCAATTTCTTTGACAAAACTCAACTTGTCCGTAAAGCCCTTTGCACCCTTATCGTGAGTTGCATCCCATTCTACAAATCTTACAACAATAAACTTTTCAGAGGAAGAAACTCCAATTTGCTCAAGAATTGATCTATCAGGTGTAAAATAATTGGGATGCAAATATGCCAGCTCTTCAAATCCATCATAAAGCACATGTCTTTTCGAACCTAATGAATTTTTAAATGAAGACGGAGTGCAAACTAAACTTGAACAGTAATGTAATATATAATTATTAAATGTGGTATTTTCAGTATCTGAAAAACCGATATGTGGAATTCCCAATAGTTTCCCCGCATGTGCCAAATACGGACTTCCCCCAACTAACAAATCTGGTTTGAACTTTCGTGCAATACAGTAAGTCAGATAATCTGCTTCACATACACCATATATTTTCATATGAAATTTTCGATAATGTTCACCAATGGATTCATAGGGAATATGATACGACTTCAACAAATGGAATGTTAAATCTTTATCTCTTGCAACTACTCTGACATCATGACCAATTGTTATCAGATTTTTAATGAGGTTTTTTCTGAAGTGGACATGTTTTGGGTGAGCGACCCCAATCATTATTCTCATGAAAATTACTCCACCATTCCATATATTATAATATTATAAAAATTTCTTGTAGATACTAAATGCACTTTTTGCAAATTGAAGTTTCAATGTATTGTGAACATATGTGTATCGCCCATAATTAACCATGTCTCCCCCAAAAAGTCTTTTGAACTGTACCCAGCCTGATGAAACGTCTGTGTCGTTCCCCCCACCTCCAAAATCAAATCTTTTAAAGCCGTTTTCCAATCCCCATTCAAGGACTGACCACACTGCAAAATCATTTGGATAATAATTTAAATATTCGGAATCAGATCCATTATACCAAGCATATATATCATTTTTGTACAGAAGAACCAAGCGAGTTCCAATACATTTACCATCATGTTCTATAAAAAAGAATTTTGCCATCCCTTTTGGAACTAGTATATCATACACAGCTTCAAAGTTACTTATGTCTTCAAGAGGATTATTCCTTAAAGAATAGCGTTGATGAACAAGTTCATAGAACACCTTAACTTCATTCCTATTTTCAATTTCCCTAAAAATCAATTTCTGCTTTTTTGCTTTATTTACACACCTTCTTTTGCTTTTACTAATTGATCCCCATAATTCATCTTTTGACTTATTGAGATTAATAATGAAGTTATTCCATGTTTCAGGAATATAACTGCATTTTTCATAAATGGGAAAAGCATCAATAGTATTTTCTAAAGGGTAAATTCTGCTATACAATACTTTTTTATTGTTAGCAATTTGGTTATATTCATTTAATAATAAAGGTACAGCATCTAAACCTTGATTACTATCATATATAGGACCTCCACGTATAGTAGAATGACGAGAAAAACTGCCCATAAATCCTGTTTTTTCATCTAATACCTTAGCTAAAAGAGAAGCAACTATATCACCCGTATCTTCGTTTATAGCTGCAATCATAAAAGAATCCACTGCTTTGTTTTTCGAATAGACTTGAGCCATTTCTCTTGTTTGAAAAACATTCGAATATGAGTTGTTATGAAGAAACTCATCATAAGACCTATTATTTATATCCATAGTAATAGCAATTTCAGACATATTACAAGCTCCCATCACAAAAATTGTTGATGTGTTTAATGATTGACTCCAATTCTTTTTCTTTTAAAGTGTAATGATTAGGTACAGTAAGTATTCTCTCACATAGATATTCTGTATTTGGGCAGTCCCTCATATATCCGTATTTCTTCATTGCTATTAACGGAACATTGCTAAATAGCTGAGTAGTATCAACCCCCTCTCTTTTAAGAGAAACAACTGCTGAATCTCGTGTATTTTTGCTTTGTACAACAAGAGGAAATAAAAAATAATTACAAAAAGTATCTTTTTTTTCTGGGAATGTCCTGAATAAACTGCAATTTACACTTTTCAACATTGAAGATGAATTAGATCGTTGTTTTTCAACATTCTGTGGAAATAATAACATCTTAGTAGAAATTGTAATTAAATCAGTTTTTCTGATGTTCTGCACTTTAAAAGAATATTTGTTCATAATGTCTACTTTTTTTTCTACGAGTGATCCAATTGGTAATGAAACAAGACCAAACCAAGGACGATGATAAAGAGCAGATCTCAAGTATGTTTTGAATGCATGTTTAATTTCACCTATCATAGATTCATTAGAATAATTTTGAAGTACAGCTCTAATATTGTCCATGAGTCGTTTGTTTGAGGTAACTATCATACCACCTTCGCCAGCCGAGATATATTTTCCACTTCTAAAACTAAAATACCCTGCTGTGCCCATAGTACCAAGCAAAGAATCGCCATATTTACTTAATAATGCATGTGCACAATCCTCAATAACAGGCACATCACCTGCAATGCACATTATTTCATCCATGTCAGCAGGCCTGCCAAATGTATGAATAACAACAATAACATCCAAGTCATGGATTTTACTTTGCAAATCCATGGGATCTAATGTCAGATTATCAAGGTCAACATCTAAAAAAACAGGCACGTGACCCGCGTAGATAATAGAATCAAAATTACTGGGACAAGAATATAATGGGATACCTATTTTTGATTTTTCTGGTAAGCAAAGCCCCTTTAGAATCAAATATAGTGACATTCTACCACTATTCGTAAAAATCACAGAGGAATTAAAAATGTCATTCATAGATTTATGATTTGTTGACTTCCTTAAATTAAGTAAAGATGTGACTAAATCTACAAAAGTATAATCAATATTAAAGCGGGGTATTAATCTTGGATTTGGTTTCATTGTTCTAAATGGTTAACAGATTTTTCAATAAATAGCTGATGCCAAATGACTCAACAGGTAAATTTACTGCTAATTATGTCTCATTAATAAATATCTATTTTTTAGATTATACACATAATTCACTTACTCAATCATATTTCACAAAATTGATGGCATAAAATATGCCATCAAATAAATGAGTCTGTCGAAATCTTCATTTTTTATTTAATCTTGATTTTATCACTCTTGCAGGAACTCCACCTACTATAGAATACGGAGGGACATCTTTAGTCACTACGGCTCCGCTGCCTAGAATTGAACCTTTGCCTATTCTACAACCAGGTAGTATGATTACTTGCCTCCCTATCCAAACATCATCTTCAATAACAACTGGTTCATATTCATGATAACCTTGTAACCTCATAGGAACGCTCAAATCATCATATCTATGATTTCTTGTAAGAATAGCAACATTAGGTCCCATCATAACGTGGTCACCTATTGTTGTGTGTTTTCCAATAAAGGAATTTGGCCCTAATCCCGAATAATTTCCAATTTTCCGGTTATTTCCATTACCGAAGTATACTCGATCATCAACTAAAATTCCTTTACCACATTCATCAAATATTTGTTTTATGAGAAAAGCTCGAATTATTTTCGCTGGATAACAAAATTGGACTTTAGGCAAATATCTTGCGAAGGAGTAATAGCATAACAAGGCTAAGTATTTTGCTATTTTTTGTAGATTCATTCGTCCACTCCAAGTACACTATCTATTTAATGCTTATTCGACATTAGAATTATTTGATAATATGTCATATTATATATATATAACTCATTTTTATTTTGCTTTTCATCATTAATTTATGTAGCACTAATAGGTGTAATATGCAATTACTTATATATTAAATTTCTTTTTTAATATGTGTAGGACTTCTAAGCGTCAAGAATTTCTAGAAGATTAGAAACTATAGTTGTTGCTGAATAAGACTTGCTTCTTTCATAGCTTAGATTTGAATAATAGTGGATCAGTTTTTCGTCTTCTAACAAATGGATGATATTATTACAAAGTTCAATAGGTTTTTGACAGCTATAGAGCAAACCACATTTGCCGTTTTCTAACAATTCTTGATTTGGCTTGATATCAGAAGCAATTATTGGTAAACCATATGACATCGCTTCAAGTATGGCCATTGCGTGCCCTCCTTCTAATAAAGAAGGAAAAACGAAGCAATCACATTTCTGATAATATTCCAAAAGATTATTGTAAGGCAATGTACCCATCAAAAAAACATGCTTATTCAAATTATATTCAGTTATTATATTTTCAAAATATTCAGGTGTTTTGCAAGGGCCTATTAAAAACAAACAAACATTAATTTTTTGACTAATTAATTTTGCAATAGCCTGTAATAATATCATAATCCCTTTATTTTCTTCAACTCTTCCTACATATAACAAACGATGGTTCTTTTGTGGAGAAAATGATTTTACAAATTTAGGAAGTTCGATGAAATTAGGAATGTAATGAACATTATTAAATTCAAGGCTTTCAAGTATTAATTTCATTTCAGAAGTCAAAGCAATAGTAACATCTATTTTTTTTCGAATAAGGGGAACTACTACAAAATCATCTAATAAGACTGCAAGTTTAGATTTTGTATTCATATTAGGAGGAGTAGTTCTTGTATAAACAATCTTTTTTTGGCACATTTTTGCAGCTATAATTGCCCCTAAAGAAAAACGGTATTTTACAGAAATAATGTGAACAATATCTGGTTTTATTTTTTTGATAGTTTTATAGGTATTTATAAAGGAGAATAGATCTATAAACCAATTATACATATACTTTGGACTATAAAATGATTTGTATCGAAAATTAAATATCATGCCATTAGATTTTCTTCCTCCTTTAAATTGAGGGTAAATTACTGTAGTTTCAAGCCCAAATTTTTGTACATATTTAGCTAATAAAAAAATGTATCTTTCAGTTCCCCCGGGAAAGATTATGTTTGAGCTATTAAAAGTAACAAAAGAATCACCCACTATTAAATAGCCAATTTGCTTTTTTCTAGATGACATAATTCACACCATCAAATTGTTAATAACATAGTACATTTAGGTATAATTTTTATTAGGATTATTTACTATTTGTTGACTAGATTGTTCTTTTAGAATAAATGTAAATATCTTCTTGTTATAATAAAGTCTTCAAAAGTTTGTGATTATGTAACAATTCTTTTTGTGTAATATACTAATTAAATATATTTGTTTTTCGTCTTTGTGACAATAAATGTCTTAGGTAATTTCTGTGCACCACAATTACAAATAAGGCATATATTAACATCCCTATAAAAGTAATAAACAATAACTTCACTTCAGGTGAAGAAAAATAATTTAATTTTTGAAAAAATACAATGCCAATTGACATTAGAAAAGTTCCTATTAAAGAAACATGCATAGAAGTGATTGTTTCATACATAGATATATTAAGAATATCATTTGATTTTTTTAGCGAATAAATAGTAGCAAGTGCTACTGCAATAGTTACAGCAATGCCAGCTCCATAAATTCCAAATCCTGTTGTTAATGGATAAATCAGAATAATAAGAATTAACAACTGAAAATAATCTACCTTTGTCATTATTTCGGGATTACCCATAGCAAGAAAGACAGAAGTATTTATTTTTTTAAAAGATGCAAACATTCCATATATGCACAAAACTTGCAATATAGGTACAGAAGGAAGCCACTTATTGCCATATATTACCCCTATGAAAGAATCAGAAATCAATAATAATCCAATAGAAGCCGGAATTATAAACAATGAAAAAAAAGATAGAACTTTTAAATGGGAATGGTTCAATCTATCGATGTCATGTTGAAGTTTGGAATAGATTGGGTAAATAATCTGTGAAAGTACTAAAGCTGCCTGAATTGTGAACATTCCAGCGGCTGACATGGAAATAGTATAGTATCCCAAAGATTCTGCATCAAATAATTTGCCAATTAATGCAGAATCAATACTAGATAAAATGAATGTAATAACACCTGATAAAGCAACAAACTTTCCAAAAGATAATAATTCTATTGCTTTATTCAGGCTGAAATTTATAGAAGGCCTCCATGATACAGAATACCAATATGCAATGACAGTCGTTATTTCTAAGATAAGTCGGCCAATGATGAGACTCCACACACCGTACCCTAAATATGCTAAAGCAATTGCAGTTAGTCCATAAATGAGTTTAGGTAAAATCTGAGGAATAAACATTTTACGAAAGCATAAAGATTTTACGAGTATTGTTCGGGGAAGTGCACCAAAAGACCAAATAACAACTGTTAACAAAAGAGCTCTGAGGACAGATTCAAAACTATTGTTTTCAAAAAAATAAGCAATCCATGGAGACATGTAATAAGAGATAGCATAAAGAAAGAGTGCAAATAATGGATAAATAATAAAAGCAGTACTGTAAACTTCATGCTGTTCTGAATCATCCCCTTCGTAATGTATTAAGGCGGATTCTAAACCGAAATCACGAGTAATCTCGAAAAAATTGACAAAAATCAATGCAAGAGATACAAGACCAAAATCCTCAGGAATAAGAAGCCTTGCAAGCACAATTGTCACTACAAAGTTAATAAGCTTTAATGATAATTTGCTTAAAGTAAGCCAAAAAACACCATTCAAAAATTTTTCTTTTAAGGTCATATCAATCTTAACATATTACAACAATACTTAACTAAAATTTACCAAATAATAGAAGTTCCATATGAAACGACTAACATATGCTTTAATCCATAACAATAAATAGATCATTTGCAACTATAAAAATTGTTTGTATGCTTTGAATGCAATTTGTGAAATGCTTTCCTTTAAAGAAGAATGCACCCTTTCATATCTGCCATAATTCACCATTTCCCCACCAAATCTTCTCTTAAACTCCCTGACACCATATGGTTTATCAGGGTGGCCCGCACCACCAAAATCAAAGACTTTGTATTTTCCGGCATTTATCTTGAGGATATACCAAACAAGAGCCTCATCAACATAATCTACACCTTGTCTGGATCCAGCGTACCAGTCATACACCACATCCTTATAGTTAAGGGTAATTCTAGTTCCTACTACTTCCTCGTTCTTAAATGCAATGAAAAAATCTGCATGATCCGTAATTGAAAGATCATCATATACAGCCTCAAAAAGAGAAATATCTGCTATAGGGATCTTAAACCGCTTATAAGTTTCAAGCACCAGATTGTAGCATAGATCCAGTTCTTCCTTGTTTTCTACGCTCCTGACAACAATCCCATTCCTTTCTGCCCTGTTTATTCCTTTCCGACGTGATTTCTGGATATCCGACCAGATTTCTTCTTCCGGCCGGTTAAGATCAATAAGAAAATCAAGATGCTCATCATATTTATACCCAAGATTAGTCAATATTTCAGAGCAATCGCCGGTATCCCACATATTTCGTATCTGAGTATATACTATCTTTTTACCTACAAGCTTATTATAATGCACCATCAAAGCCCGAACAGCTTCCATCCCTGAAACCGAATCCACAAACAAAGGAGCACCTTGAAGAACTGAACGTGAGGAAAAAGAAGAAAAAATTCCTAACATTTCAGAAATCACAGAACCCTGAACCAAAGCCAGTAATTCCCCTGAACCTTCATCTTTTGCAACAAGCCTTACTGGCTCATATTTATTGGTTTTTTCATAAACCTTTGACATATAAGATGTCTGGAAAATATTTCCATGCGGATGATCAAGAACAAATTGATCCCACTCTATATTATCAAAATCATCAGTAATTATTACCATAAATATCTCCAAGGATTTAATTACTCATCTTCCTGTACTGTATAATACACGCCTTACCAACATTTTTAAGATTCTGCATGACCAGCTCTTTGGTCCATCCCATCATTCCATCACACCATCTGTTAGGGTGAGCAAGGATGCATATCTGTTTGAGATCTTCACGTTTTACAAGATTAATAACATCGTCCGTCGACCTTATGATTTTCCCATATTTCGTGCTTAATTCATTATCCGGATTTTCCAGAACATCCTTTACACGTATATTTCTATCTGCCCATGTTCTTCCAGTATCCGTAAGATATAGTACTTTAGAATAATCAATCGAATAATATGGTTCACCAATTAATCCAAAATCTTCAAAGTCATAATCTTTCCAGAGATCCCTGTTGGACCATGAGGCAAAGGGGTTTCCATGCATACATGCTGTTGTAACATCAGCATACTGGCGAAGATCATCCAGTTCTTTTCGGAATATTTCCAAAGCTTTTTCCTTATCTCCTTTTGCCTTGTCCATGACCTCATAATGAAACCCGACTTCATGTCCCATATCAGCAATTTCTTCAATAGCTTTAGGAATAAAAACATCTTTAACATGCCTGAAATAATAAGTGGACTTTACACCATATTCGGCTTCCAGTCTTGCCATTGCAAGATTTCTACCAACTGCCCTGTCAACATCATGACGAAGTATTATGCATCTTTCCTGAGGAGAAGTAAGATAATCATGAACAGGCAGAGGGACATATTTTGTAAGCCCTATTGTTTCAATAAGCCCTTTATATTTAACTAGTGTGAAATCTCTCAAAACATAACCTCAATGGAAATAATAAGCTAATCACTAAACAGAACGAAATATAAATTACTAACTATATAAATATTAGCACCTGCTCAAAAATGATGATAATGAGGAGTTCAGTCAAATATATATATCACATAAATGATTCTGTAAAAGGGTATAAGAAATGCAAGATGAAAACAAAAACATAATCATTATTCTGTTGGTACTTGCACTTTTCACTGGGGCAACAATAGAACTCAATGAAGGTTCTACCATTGTGGGTGTAATACTTTTTATAGTCGCCGCTATTCTGATATCCAGAATGAAATTAAGAGGTTCAGAAGGAGTACAGAGTTCAAGAAATTACTTATTGATTGGTGGGTTTATAGTAGCTGCAGACCTGATATACAACTACATAAGTGGCAGTGAACTGGGAACACTTGATTCAATGGTATTTTTCCTTGGTGTCTCTCTTATAGCCATGGGTGCAGGAAAGAAAGACCTGAAGCAACTTGGAGAATTCGGATTTTACATATCCTCAGTGTTCACGGGGCTTTACCTCATATTCTATTCATTATTCGGTTTTCTTAATATTGATTTTCTGCATCTTTTCGACCATTATTTTGTCCTGATGCCAACTGTTGCATTCATGAAAATATTCAGCATACCAATAGAAATAGTAGCTACAGAAACTGTCATACTATATGGTGCTGAACCTATGACAATAGTGATAGGAGGGCCTTGTTCCGGTCTCTATTCAATGTTCCTCTTAATAGGTATCGTAGCCGGTTATTCAAGAATAGAAAAGATGGATGTTAAAAAGACTCTTGGTTTGCTTGGCTTTGCAGTTCTGATCGCATACATTGCTAATCTTATAAGGGTACTCATATTGTATATCACTGCCTACTTTTATGGAATGGACGTCATGATGATGGTGCACACCCATATAGGCTGGATGATCTTTGCAGTCACAGCAGGCGGTATCATGTACATCGTCAACAGAAAATAAAATGAAAAAACAGTAATAAATAATCGAACGCATTTTAGCGTTCTATTAATCTCTTTTTAAATATCTTGATAGATATTATCATCAGGACTATAACAGCACCCATATAGACAAAGCTAAGCCCAAATACCAGAAGAAATTTGAAATCCTTAAGTATAAAAGTAATAGCCACGATCAGACCAAAAAGAATGATGGAATAGGAAATAAAACTGAACATCATTGCTTTTTGCCAGTCTTTAAGGCTTGTATAAAAATAATTGATTTCTGAAAACATAATTAAACCTCAACTCCGTCCAGTCCTTTTCTGATTGGCTTTCCCTGACAAGTGTCAGCATCGATGTTGGCAATGGCCTTCAAACGTGTTGAAAGATCAGGTCTCATGTCAAAAAGGGACAAATGGATGTCGAAAAAAGAATTTACTTTCACAGGATTCATTGCATACAGATGAACATGCCCTGGATTGAAGTACTCAATCGAATTAAGAAGAATATCATTATGCAATCTTTTAAGTGCAGAAGACATCACAGCACTATTACCCATTATCCTTACAGCTCCAACGTCAGCTTTTAATATGGAATCAGATGCCCCTGCATAAACTATAAGGGAACAGGGAAGCATGACAATTCCCATAGCTACAAACCTTATAAATTTAGGAGCGGGATCATTTTCCTGTCCAAAACCACCGAGCATAGCTGTCCATAAAGCAATCGTAGAGAAAGAAGCAATAATGCCTGCTACAAGTGCTACAAAAGTATTCTGGGACACATTACCTTCCTTTATGTGGAACATCTCTCGTGCCAGAATTATTTTAAGCTTATCATCTTCCAGAATATCAATCAATCTGCGGGAAACAATAATGTGGGATATTTTTTTTGAACCCACCGTAAAAATCACAGGAACAGATGATTCAAATAAATGAATTTTGGGTCTTTTCACAGAAAAGATCTTGCACAGCTGATCAATCATCTCGTAGAGTCCTGTAAATTCAGCTTGTGATACATCTTTGCATCCATACCACTTCAAAATGAAGAATGAAGAAGACAAGTATACTATCCTGCTTAAGACGAGAATTGCAATAAAACTCAGGGTTGCTGCAACGAAACCGCCTATATAGTATGCGACTGATATGAAAGATAGAGCAATTATAGTAAACAAAAGATATATCCAGATCTTATTCTTAATGATAATCCCTCTTATATATAATTAAATTGTTTTAATTAGAAGTTGATATACAATGGCACCCTATACTTATATATTTTAGCAAATAATTACATTGAACTCGTAAATATTTCGTTCATCAAAATATTGTAAACACGTAACTTACAAGGACAAAGTGAATAAATGTTTGGCAAAAATAAATGCAGATACACTCAGGACTTAAAAACAATATTTTTGATAGCTTTGCTTTCAGTCATTTTTATCCTGATCCCTCCACTTAGCGAAACTCCTTTAAGGATACCATTTGCATTGCTATTGATATTTTTCATACCAGGATATGCTTTCATTTCTGCTATGTTTCCTGGAAACAGTGAAATTTCAGGAATTGAAAGATTTACACTTAGTGTAGGATTTAGCATTGTTATAATGGTTTTCGATGGTTTTCTTGTAAGTCTAACTGCATGGAAATTCAGGCCAAACTCAATAACCGCTTCGCTAGTATTACTCACATTCATATTTGGCATTATAGCTTATCTGGCAAGAAAACGACTTCCTGAGGAAGAGCAGTTCAGTTTTTCATACAAAGATTTTATTCACTCCCTGACAACAACCGATACGTGCGACTATAATGAAGAAGATGAAGAAATATGCAATGAAGATTCTGAGGACAAGCGTTTTGCTGCCAGGAACAGAAAAAAGATATCTTCGGTCCGAAAAACATTGAAAGAACCAAAAAAACCTGCTTTGAAAAGCACTGATAAATTATCTCCGGAAATTACTAAAACACTAATAATAGCAATGGTACTTTCTATCATCATCGCAGGTTCCATGTTCGCTTACGCAAAAGCCACAAGAGAAAAAGAAACATTTACAACATTGTACATACTTGGGCCGGATGGGAAAGCTGAAAATTACCCCGAGAATTTCTCGACAAGTAACCCTATTAATATAATTGCAGGTATTGAGAATTTTGAGCATGCCACAGAGAACTATACACTTGAGATCATACTGGATGGTAACACAGTAAATACTGTGGAAATAAGTCTTGATCATGAGGATAAATGGGAGAAAGACCTTTCTATAGCCCCTACACAATCTAAACAGGGAAGACAAAAACTGGAGCTTGAATTGTATAAAGGAGAGGTAGAAGGGCGACCTTACAGATCAGTACATCTCTGGGTAAATCAAGTTATTAGTAGTGAACCAGTCCAGACTCAGGAGTATGATGTAGTAGGTTTTGCAGAGATATCTAATCCTTCAATGGATTTAGGTGGTGGCTGGGAATTCATCACAACAAATGATACCATCGCATCAGGGTACTACATGAACGAATCCGGCATATATTCATCAAGAGCATTTGTAATTAATGCAAGCTATGAAGGAAGGGTTAACCAATTGATGACTCATGCGCTACAACAAGTCATCCATAGTAATGAATCTGCCAATGTAATCCTGTCATGTTACCTAAAAGATACCTACACCGAAGGAACGACAGATAAGAATGAAAACCAATATAAGAGAATCGTTCTCAACAATGAGCTTATATGGTCCGATGGTGTAAATGGGGATGAAGGATGGCAGCACGTGGAAGTACCTATTCAACTCCAAGAAGGCAACAATAAAATATCCTTTAATCTAGTACAGGGAATAAATCAGGCACTTCACCCCGTTGAAATGATTATAGATGAAGTTACTTTAATGCCTGAATCAGCAATTTCACCCTATATCAGCAAAGACAATACTGTAGAATTTGAACTTCCTGAATCAAATGTACTTCCTCTTCCAAAAACAAGTAACTATGAGTTTACTGTTGAGTGGAATGGAACAGATTCGGGATCTGGAATTTACTACTATGACATACAATACTCTACTGATGGGACCACATGGAAAAACTGGATCATAAAGACCACAATGACATCAGCAAAGTTTGAAGGAAAGGAGAATATCACATATTATTTCAGATCAAAAGCTGTTGACAATGCACTCAACCAAGAGATGGAAAAATCTGCGCCTGACGCCAGTACAACCGTAGATACATCGTCACCGGACATTGAACTGGATATCACACCAAATCCAACGAGTGACGCAACATACTTTACAGTAGAATCGAACAAACCACTTCTTTCAGTTAACTGTGTGGTCACCCCACGTAACTTTGGTACTGCAGAAACAATTCA
Source organism: uncultured Methanolobus sp. (assembly GCF_963665675.1). Classification (NCBI taxonomy): domain Archaea; kingdom Methanobacteriati; phylum Methanobacteriota; class Methanomicrobia; order Methanosarcinales; family Methanosarcinaceae; genus Methanolobus; species uncultured Methanolobus sp. The sequence goes on from NZ_OY762426.1 coordinate 2,741,429, forward strand.
GCTTGAAACAACTGACAATGTCACTTGGACAAGCAAATATATCGTAAAAGTTCAGGATACATATGATGTAGAGGTAACCGCCATAGATTATTCCAGTAACACAGCCTACACATTTGGCACACTATATACAGATGAATCATTAGAAGAACTAACCATCGACTTTGAGCCGGAAAAGACTTCTGATGAAGTAAAAATAACCGTCACATCTACCACTGCTTTGGAAGAAGAACCAACCGTTGTAGTAAAAGACAGATATGGATATAAATTGGAAATAGACTATGATGGTTCGGAAGACAATGAATATACATATACTGCCACTACAGACGATGATGATTTGGATTATACAATTCGTGATGGAACAGCACGTGTAACGGTTACTGCAAAAACAGTTGACTCAATGAGTCTCTATGAAGAAGATACTTTTATTATAGACAGAGTTGACCCCACAGTAGAAAGCTTCAGCCCGGGCGATGATGCAACGGTTGAAACTGACAGTCCATCAATTAAAGCATCATATTCTGACGATCGAGCAGGAATTGACAAAACGGAAGTTACACTTTTGGTGAATGGTATTGATGTAACCAATGATGCAGAAGTAGATTATAGCTCCATATATTACCTTGCACAGGGATTGGAAAATGGAGAAGTTGAAGTTCAACTGATAGTAACCGATCAGGCAGGTAACACTAAGGAGGAAGAATGGACATTTTATGTATCAACTTAAATATCGATATCATCATTATGATGAGTATGATTTCCACGATGCCTTGCAAAAGTATATATAGAAAAAATACAATGAAAAAGTAACAGCAAAAATCTTTGAAATATAAGAGGTGGTACGAAATGAAGAATATATTAATTACATTGTGTATTGTATTGATTGCTTGTACAGGATTTGCAAGTGCATCAACTACATTTTCACCAAGTCCAATAGAAGTGAACGTAATAAACAACGCAATAACTACAATCACAGTAACGCACACAGACAACCTTGGTTATGCAACAAACTGTACTTTTTACGTAAGGGATGACGCAAGCACTACGATTAATGATGAACTCATTGGATGCATTGATGGTGCTACATGGGGCAACGAACTGAGTGCTGCGCCTTCAAGCACATACATGGATGGCTCAGACTATGTTTCAGAATGGACTTTTAAAGTGAAGGACAATGGCGATTCTGACGATGACACCCAGGTAGGAACTGAGTATGATATACACTTTGTTGTAGATGTCAACAATGTCGAAGAAAGTACTGTAGTCAGCGCAAGAGGTTCATCAACCAGTGATGTAACAGCAGTTCCAGAATTCCCAACAATTGCACTCCCAGTAGCAGCAATCCTCGGTATTGCATTCTTCATGCAGCGCCGCAAGGATGAGGATGAGTAAGTTAATTAACTTACTCCTATTTTCTCTTTTTTAATTCTGATTTTGACTCTAAAACTTATATTCTTTTAAACCCATACTTCCCTGAATAACATCAGAAGATGATAATCATGGAAGGACTAATCACAAAATTATCTAATGCTCATGGAATATCCGGTAGTGAAGGAAACATAAGAGCAATTCTTGAAGGAGAACTCAAACCATACGTGGATGAGATGAGAACTGACAAGATGGGAAATCTCATAGCAACCAGAAAAGGCGAAGGACCTTCAATAATGCTTGCTGCACACATGGATGAGATTGGCCTGATGGTCAAGTACATTGATGATAACGGATTTCTTAAATTTGTCAAGATTGGTGGGTGGTATGACCCAACGCTCCATAGTCAGAGAGTTATTGTTCATACCACAAAAGGATCAATACCAGGTGTTATCGGATCAAAACCGCCACACGTTATGAAGCCTGATGACAGGAAGAAGCCACCTGAAGCAAAAGATATGTTCATTGATATCGGTGCAAAGGACAAAGAAGATGCTATGGGCATGGGGATAATCGTTGGTACACCAGTTTCCATGGACCGCGAGGTAAAGAAACTTGCCAATGGTAAGATAACAGGCAAAGCATTCGACAACAGGGCAGGATGTGCAATAATGATCGATGCAATGCGTCAGCTTGCAGAAATGGACATAAAAGCAACCATTTATGCTGTTGGGACCGTGCAGGAAGAAGTAGGGCTTAAAGGAGCACGCACATCAGCTTTTGGACTTGATCCCGATATTGCAATAGCAATTGATACTACAATTCCTGGTGACCATCCGGGCATGAGCAAGAATGAATCCTCACTTGATACCGGAAAAGGAGGAGTTATTACAATTGCTGATGCAGCAGGAAGAGGTATAATCGCAGCACCGCAGGTAATCAAATGGCTTGTTGAAACTGCAGAGAAACACGAAATAGATTACCAGACAGATGTTGGTGACGGCGGTACAACAGATGCTACAGCAATTCACCTTACAAGAGATGGAATCCCATCTACTGTGATCAGCGTTGCAACAAGATACATACACTCACCTGTAGAGGTTCTTGACCTTGCAGACCTGCAGAGCTGCTCTGATCTTATAGCAAAGTCAGTTCTCAGCGTAAATGACTATTTTTAAATCAGGGAGACAGCCCTGTACTTTTTTTGAATCCCTATCAAAAATACATCATCATAGCATATTTTTGGTCAGGAGGTCATTTTCCTTTATATCCAAAAAGTCGGTCATATTCGTTATGATCAACAATATCCAGGATAACTGCAAGAATCGAATTGCTATCACCTGGATCATTTTTTAATGTGTAAAGCATTCTCCAGAAATATGGTAATTCTACTCGGAATAGGTTTTTAATATCATAATTACTGCGGTATAAAGCAGGAATCAATTTTTTGTTAACAGGAACACCATAATGCACATCCTTTTTGATAATTTCAGCTTTGTTCCTTATTGATTCTACAATTGCCAGTTCCTTTTTAGATAGGGATGCCCTTTCCTGTAAGGACTGATACTTGGCACCCGCTTCGTCAATCAGGACTACCCTAACTGACTTCATATTTCAAATCCATTGGATATTGCTTTGTTGAGATTGCGATTACGATTGTATACCCAGCTAATGCCTTTGATACTTACTGCTATTTTATTGCTCTCTTCAAGATATTCCAGAATTATCTTCAGTGTGTTATGATTGACCTGCCTCGGGAGGTGCCTTTTTAGTTCAGCTAAAGATACAACACTTTCATCCATATTTTGAAGGGTATTTTCTACCATTATTATTGTGTTCAGCGTAGGTGAGCGCACTGACCTGCTGGCTGACCTCGTAGTGTTCATTTTCATTCCTCGTTAAAGTATCATACAATAAGAAACTGATATCAATTGATAAGTATATGTTACATTATGATCCCTATATATTATTGTTGATAAGTAGCACTGGAAAAATTAAAAAGCCATTCGGACTAAAACAACTCAACCACTCCGCCGAAGGCGTCACACTCAATTATCACTGAACTGAAAATATTGAAGGCAACTTTTCTCATAGCAAAAGATAACTGCAATCATGTGACAAATCATGATAAATTAATCGTTATACATATATAGCACTTCAGTGTATCCCTCTAGGCTGTTGCTACTCAGTGACAGACAAATATCGTGAGGGATTATATTATTCGAAAATGTCCGGTTTTTAGACACAACTCTTAGAGACGGCGAACAGACACCAGGCGTAGCGCTTACCAGCAAGGATAAAGTAGACATTGCCACAAAGCTTGATGAGCTTGGCGTTAATGTCATCGAGGCAGGCTCTGCTATCACTTCAGAAGGAGAACGTGATTCCATAAGGGCCGTAGTTGCTGAAAGGTTAAACGCAGAGATCTGCAGCTATTGCAGGATCATGAAGCCAGATGTGGATTATGCACTGGCATGCGATGTAGACTCGATCCACCTTGTGGCACCTGTATCAGACTTGCATATCAATGTGAAGCTTAAGAAGGACAGGGAAGCCGTCAGGAAAATGGCCATTGAGACCACAGAATATGCAAAGGAACATGGCCTTATTGTAGAGCTCAGCGGTGAGGATGCCTCCAGGGCAGACTTAGAGTTCCTGAAATCATTATACATTGACGGCGTGGATGCGGGAGCTGACAGGTTATGCTTCTGTGACACAGTAGGTTTACTTGTTCCTGAAAAAGCAGAACTGATGTTTAAAGACTTATGCTCTGCTGTAAAAGCTCCTGTAAGCATACACTGCCATGATGATTTTGGCCTTGCAACATCCAACACCATTGCAGCTTTACGTGGTGGTGCACAGCAGGCACATGTCACAGTTAATGGGATTGGAGAGCGTGCAGGTAATACATCCCTGGAAGAAGTTGTAATGGCCATTGAATGGTTATACAAACACAAGACCGGAATTAACACAAAAGAGATCTTCAAGGCCTCAAGACTTGTAAGCAGACTCACAGGAATACCTGTGGCTCCTAACAAATCACTCATTGGAGGTAACGCATTTACCCATGAGGCAGGCATCCATGTACACGGTTTACTGGCTGATACGGAAACATATGAGCCAATAAAGCCGGAAATACTTGGAAGAGAAAGGAAGATCGTCCTTGGGAAGCATGCAGGTAAGAGTTCTGTGACGCTTGCTGTTAAAGAAATGGGATTTGAGGTAGATGACCCCCAGTTACATGAGATACTTAACCGTGTCAAAGAACTTGGCGATCACGGAAAGAAAGTTACCGATGCAGACCTGCAGACAATAACTGAAACTGTTCTCAGCATTGAGAGGGAAGCTAAGGTCGTCCTTGAAGAATACACTGTTGTGTCAGGTAACAAGGTCACACCTACAGCATCCGTTAAACTCAAGGTTGACGGCCAGGAGGTCGTTGAGGCAGGTATCGGAGACGGACCTGTGGATGCAGCATTTGCAAGTATCAGAAAGGGCATATCAGGAATTGCTGATGTCCAGCTTGAGGAATATCATGTAGATGCTATAAGTGGTGGAACTGATGCCCTCGTAGAAGTACTTGTGAAGCTTTCAAAGGACGGAAAGATGGTCACAGCCAGAGGCTCAAGGACAGATATTGTAATGGCATCCGTAGAAGCCGTTATTAACGGAATAAACCGCCTTATCTAGATTTTAGAAACATATAAGGCAGATACTATCAATTAACGCAGATAATTTACATTTCAGAGGTTTCATATGACTGAATCGACGGAAAAAATGACAGGTGCCCGAGCCCTCATCGAGTGCCTGTACAGGGAAGGTGTTGACACCATATTCGGATATCCTGGTGGTGTACTGCTCCCCATATACGACGAACTTTATGATGCGGACATCCGTCACATACTTGTCCGCCACGAACAGGCTGCTGCCCACGCAGCAGAAGGATATGCAAGAGCAACAGGAAAAACCGGGGTATGCATCGCAACTTCCGGGCCAGGTGCAACAAACCTTGTAACCGGAATCGCAAACGCATACATGGACTCCATACCAATGGTGGTTTTCACCGGCCAGGTACCAAGCAGTCTTTTAGGTAACGATGCATTCCAGGAAGCAAATATCACAGGCATTACAATGCCTATCACAAAGCACAACTTCCTTGTTCAGGACGCAAATGAACTTCCAAGGATCATCAAAGAAGCATTCCATATTGCATCCACAGGCAGACAAGGGCCTGTCCTCGTTGATCTTCCCAAGGATGTCACAGTACAGGAGATCGAGTTCTACTACCCTGATAAAGTTGAGCTCAGAGGTTACAAACCGACATATCAGGGTAACTTACAACAGATCAAAAGAGCTGCTTCTGCAATAAAAGAATCAAAGAACCCTGTGATTTATGCAGGTGGCGGCGTAATAAGTTCCGATGCAAATAAGGAATTACTGGAGCTTGCAGAAAAAATAAAAGCACCTGTGACAACAACCCTTACGGGCATGGGCGGCTTCCCTGTAGAACACGCTCTGTTCCTTGGAATGCCAGGAATGCACGGTGCGAAATACGCAAACTACGCCATACAGGAATCAGACCTCCTTATTGCAGTAGGTGCAAGGTTTGATGACAGAGTTACCGGAAAACTCAAAGCTTTTGCCTCTAACGCAAAGATCATCCACATAGACATTGATCCGGCAGAGATATCAAAGAATATCAAGGTCGATGTTCCCATAGTAGGGGATGCAAAGTGGATTCTTCAGAAACTGCTGAAATATGCAGGGCCTGCACAATCTGAGAAATGGCTTGACAGAATAGCACACTGGAAGAAAGTACATCCGCTTCATTACGTTGAACCTGCAACAGGTGACGGAATTAAGCCGCAGTATATCATTGAGCAGATAACTGAGGCCTGCAAGGATGCGATTATAGTCACTGAAGTCGGACAGCACCAGATGTGGGCTGCACAGTACTTCAGGTTCAGTGAACCAAGGACCTTTATCACATCCGGAGGACTTGGGACAATGGGTTATGGATTCCCTGCCTCCATCGGTGCAAAGATCGCAAGACCTGACAAGGTTGTCTTTGATATCGCAGGTGACGGCTCTTTCCAGATGAACTCACAGGAGCTTGCAACAGTAGTTCAGGAAGACGTACCGGTCATAGTTGCCGTATTTAACAATGGATACCTTGGAATGGTTAGGCAGTGGCAGGAGCTTTTCCACAACAGGAGATATTCTGCAACATGCATCCAGAACAGTGTTGACTTTGTAAAGCTTGCAGAAGCATACGGTGCACTGGGACTCAGAGCTACCAAGCGTGATGAGGTACGCCCTGCAATTGAAAAGGCGATTGCATCAGGCAGGCCAACAGTCATTGACTTTGTTGTTGAATGTGAAGAGAATGTTTCACCAATGGTACCGGCAGGTGCTGCTATCAACGAAATACTTGACCTGGAGAGAAAAGAATGAGACATACACTTGCAGTTCTGGTCGAGAACAAATACGGAGTACTCTCAAGAGTCGCAGGCATGTTCTCCAGAAGAGGATATAACATCGACAGCCTTACAGTAGGGGTAACTGATGACCCTACAATTTCCCGCATGACCATTGTTGTCATGGGCGATGATCAGGTTCTTGAACAGGTCACAAAGCAGCTTAACAAGCTCATCGATGTTATCAGGGTCACAGACCTTAAATCGGAAGAATCAGTTGAAAGAGAACTGGCTTTGATAACGGTCAACTCTGACGTAACAAACCGTTCCGAGATTATGCAGATAGCAGACATATTCCGTGCCCGCATCATAGACGTTGCTTCAAAATCCATGATCATTGAAGTAACAGGTGATGAAGGCAAGATTAAAGCTATCGAGCAGTTGCTCAGGCCTTTTGGAATAAAGGAAATGGTGAGGACCGGAAAGGTTGCACTTAGAAGGGGACAGAAGAGTTCTTAATTATTCAAACACTTATAGGTGTTCTAATTATAAATTATATTTTGATTAGAGGTACATACAATGGCACAAATGTATTATGATAACGATGCAGACCTTAATTTACTTAAAGGTAAAAAGATCGCAGTAATGGGTTACGGAAGCCAGGGGCATGCACAGGCACAGAACCTGCATGATTCAGGCCTTGATGTAACAGTCGGTCTTAGAAAGGGAAGCAGGCGCTGGAAGCAGGCAGAAGAAGATGGCCTTAAGGTCATGACAGTTGCAGATGCAGCAAAAATGGCAGATGTCATCCAGATTCTCCTTCCTGATGAAGTACAGTCACAGGTATACTACAGCGAGATCGAACCAGGGCTTGAAGCAGGTAATGCGATCGTATTCTCACATGGATTCAACATCCACTACAACCAGATCATCCCACAGAAAGACATCGATGTCTACATGGTAGCTCCGAAGAGCCCGGGACACCTTGTCAGAAGAACTTACGTAGATGGCGCTGGAGTTCCAGGTCTTGTAGCAGTCTACCAGGACGCAACAGGCAAAGCAATGGAAATGGCACTTGCACACGCAAAGGGTGTGGGGTGTACCCGTGCAGGAGTCTACAAGACATCATTCCGTGAGGAAACCGAGACTGACCTCTTTGGTGAGCAGGTAGACCTTTGTGGTGGTGTCGCATCACTTATCAAGACTTCCTTTGAAGTACTTGTTGAAGCAGGTTACCAGCCAGAGATGGCATACTTCGAGACATGCCACGAACTTAAACTCATCGTCGACCTTATTCATGAGGGTGGCCTTGACAAGATGTGGTACTCAGTATCTAACACCGCAGAATACGGTGGAATGACTGTCGGACCACAGGTCATCAACGAGCTTTCCAGGGAAGCTATGTACGAAGCTCTTGACAGGATCCAGAACGGGGAATTCGCTCGTGAGTTCGTACTTGAAGGCAAGGCAAACAGGCCAGTCCTCACCGCAATGGAGAGGCAGGACAGAGAACACCCACTGGAAGTCATTGGTAAAGAGATCAGAGCTAAGATGCCATGGCTTAACAGTGAGCTTAACGAAAAGTAGACCAATTGGTCTACACAACCTTTTTTTATTCGTTTCAAAAATCAATGGACTGAAATATTTAGAATATTTTATGATAGAGAATATTTCTTTTATCAATAATATCTTGAATATCAGATTTAAGATTATCAATTTCTTTTAAAATATCTGATTTTTCGTATTCATTTGCCGCATTATTGAGATTTTTTACTTTAAGATCAAGTTTATCCTCAAGCTCCATTTGGTCATAACCCAACTTTTCAATCTCTCGCTCAATATCACTAATTATTTCATACATTGTCCTAACCCCTATCTATATCCTAAAAGATAATAGTTTAATAACCCAAGTTTGACAGTTTTCACTCTTTCATGAAGAGAATGTCTTCTCACTGAACCCAATTTTTCGTATTTTTGTCAGGAAAACCTATTTGACACTCTAAACAATTTTAAGTAATTTGCTACGATTTCACCCATTTCTGCCTTAAAATCAGTGAATTTATCCCATCAAAATTGGCGTAAATGTACTTTTTTGATTGTTCATCCGTAAAATCGACGGTTACTGTCAAATTCAATAGGCTATTTTTGATAGAGATTTGTGAAATAAATCTCGATCAATTTTGTAGACTTATGTCTGAGTTCATTGAACTCATATCGCATCAGCGATATGAAAAGTTGTGCAATGAATCCTATGATCACTGCACCATAAATGGAAGCCTCAGTCCATACTCTTAATGGTTTAATTTCAATCTCGTTCTTCAGGGAATGGATTATTTTTTCAATGGAGTCTTTTTTTCTGTATGTTAGAAGAGCTTCTTTTAGTGTCAAATTCTGACTTGATCTCAGGCAAAAAAATCCTTCTCTACCTGTAATTATCTTTTCTTCCAGAAGCTTGATAGCTTCCTGTTCATCTAGTTCCATCAGTTTAGTCTGCAAAGAATAAGTGACATCAACAAGAACATTGTTGATTCTGAATTTTTTAGGAAGCTTCTTGTTTTTGCTGATAGCTTTCTGTATCTCCTTTGCTTCCTCCAACAATCTCATAACTTTTCTTATTTTAGAGTCATGTTGTTCTTTCTGGAGCTTTTCTGAAAAATACATGTAATTAACACTGCTTGGTTTAATGGTTTTCAGTCCATATATTCCATTTTCAGAATCGATAAGTTCAGGAGAAGCTTCCCAGAATACTGCAATTTTCTTATCATCACTCTTATTGAGTTTTCTTGCAGTTAAGTAATGCATCTCATCCTCCCTTATCAAGTCAATGTTCCCTTTGCTATGAGCTCCTTTATCAAAAACGACAAGTGAACCCTGGTCCATTCTATTGTTGATTTGGTAATATGTCTTCTCAAAATGTTTTTGATCTGGTAGATTTCCCTTCTCTACTGTAAGACCTATGGGAACATTTATAGGATTAGCAAGTTCAGCAAGACCTATTGTTATCTGTTTTTTGTCTGGTCGATGATCTCTGCTATATCCATACATCCCAAGAGGAGATTTGTCACCATGGAAAAAAATGCTCGTCCAGTCCATGTTTACGTTGGTATGTTCAAAATCGTATCGGGCAAATATTTCATCCTGAATATTGGAAATAATCGTTTCACGATTATTTCCCAGGGTTTCAAGAACCCTGTAGAGAGTTCTTTCACAAAATTCAGGTAGATTGAAAATGTCAAGCACTTCATCACGATTGATCCAATCGTGAGCTTTACTTATGCTGAAATTATCTGTAAGCTTGTAACTTATAAGTGCTTTCAGTAGGCTGTTGATATCAATACCATTCTTTTTGTGTTTACCAAAAACAGCGGATAAATCAAGGGTATCGTAAAGCCAATTTACAGCCAGAATAGTTCCGATGGGAAAGCATATATTCTCATTAGGAATAATCTCATATGTTCTTAGTTTTGTTTGCATTTTAACCGAATACAACAAAGCTAAGAACACTCTTATTAATTTTGACTGTCAAAGTTGGGTTATATCGGATACTGTAATCCCGAAAACTTCTGTATCCTCTAGAATTTTGCCTACAGCGATCTGGAACGTAAGTGGCTCCTGACTGATCTTACATGAAGAAAAATCTTCAGTATATTGTGTTAGCATTGCTTCTATCAAAGCATGTTTTACTTGTGCAGGCATTTTCATAATACAATTACTCCAGATGACTTTTTAGTTAACAAGTTGACGGATTGAAGGCGAATTCGTTTATGGACGGAAGTCTCTTACTTAGTTCATAATACTTTTAATTTACGCATGATATTGTATGGGATTTATGCAAAAATCAGAGAAAAAAGAATAAAAATATATAAAAAAGTTAGTCTGAACTCAAAGTAATAGCTTTCAGGTCCCAAACAGAGATTTTACAAAATTAGTAATTCTCTCTGTGAGACTTTCTGATTTGTCATTTTCATCACTTTTACTCCAGTCATTACTATTTCTACTACTATTATTTTCCAATTCGCCCACAATTAGTGTTTTGTTCCCAATGGTCGAACTATTATTTCCTACCTTGTTAACGGTGCTATTTTCACATGCCTGAACATCAATAGCTTTTGCCGGCCCGGTTATTGTAGTATTTGCGGATACATCAGTAACGCTGATATTTTCGTAGTCGAAAAACTCTTCACGGTTATCCTGCAGTACATAATAAGTCCTGAGAACTCCGGATTCATTGGGAATGAAGTGGAAATATGTAGGTCGTGCCCACTGACTTGAGAAATCATCAGGAAAATCCTCATAGAACGGGACAGTCATCGACCCATTCACGATCTTAAGATCATATGTAGTATTGGCCTGGGGCTCATGGATATAAAGCATATTTCCTTTTATTTTGTAATTAGCCATGTGAGGCTGGAACCTGAAAGCCGGCGAGGGTGAGAGAATCACCATGCCCCATCCGGGATGGTTTCTTGCGTAATCTATCGAGTGGTCAAAACATAACCAATCACTTTTGTCTTCATAAAGCAAATCCCATTTATCTTTATAGGCATCATAATCGACGTTATCTTCGGCATAGACTGAATTGATTGGAGCTATCAGCAAGAATAGTAGCAAAATTAGTATTCTCTTTATTGCATTCACTTCCAGATATTTTTGGATGGAAATTAACTTTTTTAGATATAAAACTTGTGAGATTCCAGATATAATTCTTGTAAATCTCCGTAATCTGATAGCTATCATTCACAATGTCATAAGAAGACGAAAGCCCACAGAATAAGAACCATAATCCGAATGGTAGCTGCTTTGGGAGGAAGCTCTGCATTTATCAGCATAGCTGATCCAGCCTCCACCACGCAAAATCAAACCGGAAATGCCTGAAATCGTCCAGAAACCCCTGTAAATTGCGGATAACTCAGGGATATTTTGATTCTCATCCAGACACCATTCCCATACATTCCCATGCATATCATATAGTCCCCAGAAATTTGGCTTTTTCCATCCAACCGGATGGGTTTTGTGCTCCGAGTTACCATAATGCCAGGCATATTCGTCCAGTTCAGAGTCCGCATCGCCAAAAGAATAACTTGTGGTCGTCCCGGCCCTGCAGGCATATTCCCACTCGGATTCGACGGGAAGGCGATACTTTACAGTGTTCTCTTTTGCATTCAGCTTTTTTACAAACTTCTGAACATCGTTCCAGGAAACGCATTCCACAGGCCGGTGCTTGCCTTCAAAACAAGAAGGCTGGTCACCCATAACATCTTCCCACTCTTTTTGTGTCACCTGAAACTTTCCTAAGTAAAATGGTTCCGGGATAATCACTTTATGAACAGGGTTGTCGTGGTCAAGTCCATTTGAATGCATCCAGAAATCTCCGGCAGGGATAAGCACAAACTCCATACCGATGGAATTCTTTATAGAGGCAGCAGGAATCTGCTTCTCATCTTTTTGGTACTTTGTCTCAGTGTTATCCATTTTTATCGACCATGTGTCTCTGGTTTAAAAGGCTCTTTGTTTTAACACTATTAAGAATATATTTTGGCTTTGAATTTATGAGTTATGCAAAAAATGACTCTGTAAAAATGCTACTATCAATTACATACAATAAATTAAAATAATTTATAAATACTTTGAAATAGTTCTTATATTATACGAAAGAACATTTAAATCTTCTCAGGTACTTTAATGTTTAGTATCTTTACTAAGAAACGTAATCTAAAATCGGTATTTTATATAACATTAATATAACTTTTTGTTAAAGCCGGATAAAAGCTGAAGTTAGCATAGTTAATACGCAGGTGTTCTTCTTCGGTGTTCGGACAAAAAAGTTCAATGGTTTGATAAATAAAATCCCATCGGAACATTTGGAGCACTTATTATGGACAAAGTAAATGCCGGGACGTTAAAAGCTCTCAGCAATGAAACAAGACAACAGATATTGCAATCCCTTTCAGATAAAGATATGCATATTGCCGAACTCGCAGGTGAACTGGGTATTTCCTGTACAAGCACTTCAAAGCATGTACGTGTACTTGAGGAAGCGAATCTCATAGAAAGAAATATTTTTGGTAAAAGTCATGTCCTTTCACTTAAGAATAAAAAGAATCGTAAAACCGATAGTGAAAACGACGCGTCAGGCATGGAATTGTATATTGCTGAAAACCTGTTTCTTATCTAAATTCCTCCGATTATTTTCAGTGCGATACCAGCATTTTGCAGTATGAAATTCAGGAATAAACAATGACAGGAATTCATTACTTTCATTAACCATAAATACTAACAGACGTGATCATAATTTCAATGTATATATACTACTAATTATGTTATGCTGGAATGGAGTCGGATGGCAACACTTCAACAATTTGTTCACATCGAGATAAGGTCCCCCCTGACTCAATGGGTCATCATCAGCCATCCGATCTCTTCCTAACCAGACATTATTGGCCCCAAACCAGCATACCAATCTTAAGAAAGGGCAATAATGTCTTCCTTACTTAACTATTATTCCGTTGCCCGTACCTTTTCATTTTATCACTGGCAGGAAATCTGCTTTTGATCTGATGTTACATTTAGCTAAAAAGATAATATGTATAAATAAAAATGTGCACTATAAATACACCTTTTTTCAAATGCTACGTGGTGATTCTGACAGTAACTGACGATTTCATATTCGCAATTGGTATAGCCAGTCGAAAAACGCTGACTGAAATAACGACTAAAATAACAGATCAGTCCTTGTTTCCTAAATCGTGTGCAGGATATGATCTTCTTTCAGACGGATAATGAATCCGGAAAAAATATGGTTACGGTGACCAGACATGAGTGAAAAGGCCGATATCAATACATCGTTACAATATGATACTAATGAACCTGACTTATTAGATGAGACTGAAAAACTATTTTTATGGCAGACGTCCGGCGGAGAACGTGTATTCCGTTACGACTCATCCATAGTTGTGGAATTGCCACCCGGAAGGAGTACACTTACAACATCATGGTTAAACGGCGGGTACAGGGAAGATATCCGATACGTTTACAATCATCAGGTGCTTCACGCGGCAGATGACTGCCATGAAGCCTCAGACCTTGAAGGGGGAAGTATATCGGCATTTGCTGCAGTCATTGCCGAAAAACTTGGGCTGGACCCTCTGAGTGCCACAGGCCTCCTGACAGCAGCTAATATGGAAAATGTAGCGATAGTAACCCGCAGTTTCAGGGATATGGAAATAACAGCTGTTATCACAGGGGGCATTGAAGTAAACGGTGGAAGAGCCGGAGACCCTGCGTCCTACTATCAGGACAAAGGGCAGTGTAAAATGATCCCCGGAACCATTAACACTATTTTGCTGATAGGAGCCAACGTTCCTCACTATGCCATGATGAATGCGGCGGTGACTGCAACCGAAGCTAAAACAGTTGCAATCCAGCAGCTTATGGCACCAAGCCAGTACTCAGAAGGTATCGCAACAGGGTCTGGAACCGATATGATAGCAGTGATCGCTGATAATACAAGTCCCTTGCACCTGGATGATGCCGGTAAGCATTCCAAGCTGGGGGAACTTATCGGACAATGCGTCATAGAAGCCACACAGAAAGCCCTTGCACAGCAATCCGAGCTTACTCCTTATTCCCAGTGCAACATGCTGGTACGCCTTGAAAGATTTGGTATTGACGAGAACAAATACTGGAAAGTGGCCTCAGCGCTGGAGGGGGAGAATCGTAAGGCACACTTTATCCGTGAGCTCAGGGATATGTCAAAGAACCCGGCACTTGTCGGTATCAGCGCATCCGTACTGCATATAGTTGACGAGATCTCATGGGGCCTGATTCCTGAAATTGCCGGAAAAAAAGCTGCCTTCTCAGCAATGAAAGGTATTCCTGAAGTCTTGCCTGCAGGAAAGCATCCGCAGCTCAACAGGCTTCTCAATGAAAACGATAGCATACTGGACAACTGGATACGTGTTACCGCATGGATGGCTAAAAACGGCATGTGTGGTGCCTCCGAATGAAAAATGAAAGAATGAAATACCCGTTTACTTCAATAGTCGGCCAGGAAGCAATGAAAGAGGCATTGATACTGAATGTAATCTCTCCAGGAATCGGTGGTGTACTGATACGCGGAGAAAAAGGCACTGCCAAATCAACTGCCGTACGAGCACTGGCAGAACTGCTTCCTGCAAGGGAAGTTGTACACGGATGTCCGTTCGGGTGTAATTACAGTGACGAGGATAATCTTTGCACCCTTTGCAGGGAAATACTGGATCAGGGAGAAGAACTCATACAGGTTTCCGCCCCCATGAGAGTGGTTGAGCTTCCTTTAAGTGCGACAGAAGACAGGGTCGCAGGTACCCTTGACCTGGAGCATGCCATCACAAAGGGGAAAAAGAAGTTCGAACCGGGAGTGCTTGCCAGGGCAAACGGTAACATCCTGTACGTTGATGAAGTGAACCTGCTCGATGACCACCTTGTTGATCTTTTACTGGACGCTGCTGCAATGGGTGTCAACTTCGTGGAAAGAGAGGGAGTTTCCTTTTCGCATCCTTCCCGTTTTATCCTTGTAGGCACAATGAACCCGGAAGAAGGAGATCTCAGGCCACAGCTTCTGGACAGGTTCGGACTGTCTGTGGATGTAATCGGGGAACAGGACATCCTGCAGAGAAAAGAAATAATCAAACGAAGACTTGCTTTTGAAAATGACCCTGAGAAATTCATAGAAGATTCTCAGGACGAGCAGGTGAAACTTACTAACAGAATACTTGAAGCACGTCTTAAACTTTCAGAGATAGAGCCTGATGATGATACTCTTGGTATTGCAGTGGATATTGCACTTCACCTGGGAGTTGATGGGCACAGGGCTGATCTGACTCTTATAAAAACAGCCCTTGCTGCAGCTGCATTTGATGGAAAAACGAAGGTGGAAAATGAGCATATGGTCCGGGCCGCACGCCTTGCCCTGCCTCACCGGATGCGGCGCCGTCCCTTTGAAGAAGGCCATCTTGACATGGAGGAATTGGAGACTTGGATCAGGAATATGTGAACACACCGGATCAGAGCATATTTCCGTTCACAGCTATCCTGGCTCAGGAAAATGCAAAAAAAGCACTTATGTGTGCTATGGTTTGCCCTGATATCAACGGAGTCCTGCTGTCAGGAGAAACAGGATGTGCCAAATCAACCCTGGCACGCTCGACAGGTAATCTTCTGACAAACGGAGAAAAAATTGTCACGCTGCCACTGAATGTGACCTGTGAGCGTGTTGTCGGTACACTGGATATCGAACGAACCGTGACTGAGGGAGACGGTATCCTGTTTCCCGGGCTTTTGCATGAAGCTGATAAAAACATATTGCTTGTAGACGACATCAATCTTTTTGATGATTCAATCGCAGAAACCATCCTGAATGCTTCTGAGAAAGGTTCCTATTTCATAGAGAGGGAAGGGCTTTCGGGAGAACACAATTCTGATTTCACACTGATTGCAACAATGAATCCTTCGGAAAAGGAAATTTCTCCTCATCTGCTGGACCGGTTTGATATCTGTGTCATGGCGGAAAACGTACAGGAAAGAGAAAAACGTCTTCAGATCATCAAAAAATGCTTGGAATATGAAAAAGACCCTAAAGGCTTCCGGAAACAGTCCCGACAGGAAATACAGGAACTGAAGGATAAGATAAAGGCTGCAAAAGAACGGTTGCAGTATGTGATCCTTCCGGAAGGTCATATTGAGCTAATAGCAGGCCTGGCACTTGAACTTGGAGTACAGGGACACAGGGGTGACCTGGCACTTTCAAGGGTATCAAAGACCCTTGCAGCACTTGATAGAAGGGATAAGGTAACCTTTGAGGATATAAAAGAAGCTGCATTGCTGACACTGGAACATCGTAGAACAGGCATTGAGTCTTCTGACAGGCAAAATGAAACTGATCGGGAATCAATTCAGGATAGTAACGCACAAAACGATGACCATTCAAATAATGATACGCCTGCCGCTCATTCAAAAGCCTCACCTGATATACAAAATAAAGATGAATCATACGCAGGTGACGAGAACCATGTCAACCACAGACCGGACAATTCTGATGCAGAGCAGATATTCACAATCGGAGAGGCTTTCAAAGTCGTTGATTATCTCCCTGTAGAAAAAAGAATGAAATTAGGACGGTCGGCTGGTAAAGGTAAAAGGAAGAATGTATCAGCTTCCCGAAATTCCGGAAGATATGTTTCATTCAGGGAAGTGCGTGGAAATGTAACTGATATCGCCTTTGACGCTACGTTAAGAGCTGCCGCCCCCTACCAGAGATCAAGAGACGGGAAGGGACTGGCTGTTGCCCTTGAAAAGCAGGATCTGCGTGAGAAGGTCCGTCTCAGGAAAAAAGGAACATCGATCCTTTTCCTTGTGGATGCAAGCAGGTCAATGGGTGCGCGTAAAAGAATGATTGCCGTGAAGGGAGCAATTCTTTCCCTGCTCAAAGATGCTTACCAGAAACGTGATTCTGTGGGTATGATGGTATTTTATTCAGACGTTGCGGAACTTCTGCTTCCACCTACAAGAAGCGTTGACCTGGCATCTCATAAACTTAAGGAATTACCTGTCGGGGGGAAAACTCCTCTTGCCCTTGGCTTATCCCGTTCTCTCGAACTGATGACAGGTATGGGTATTCGATCCCTTGAAGACGATGCTGTCATCATACTGATATCGGACTGCAGGGCGAACATTCCATTGAAAGGAGAAAACGCACTGAATGACGTTCTGGAAATTGCTAAATTTTCACAGGACATGCCTGTACGTTTTGTTGTTGTTGACACGGAAACTGGTTTTCCGAGAATCGGGCTTGCTGAAAAAGTAGCAAAAGCACTTTCTGGAAGCTATTTCAGGCTGGAGGAGCTGGATGCTGAAAAACTGGCAACTTCAGTGCATGCGACAATACATGGGAGTATGCACAGCAGTGCACATTACAATGAATCTCTTATCGGAGGATATTAGAAATGAACAGAAACATCATTTTGGTTTTTTTGCTTGTAATACCGGGTATTCTGATGTCCGGTTGTATGGATGGAGCTAACACAGGGTCCAATGACCCTATAGACGAGAACTATAACGCTTCAAAAGATTATTTTCCTGACAAAATAGATATTGAATATGCTCAGGGCTTCTCGGTTGAATACCATAATAACTACAAAATGGTCACCGTGGAGGAACCTGATTCGGACGTTGAGTATTCATATATTCTGGTACAAAAAGGTACCCCTGTCCCGGATCATGATTCTGATGCAACTGTTATTGAGATTCCGGTAGAAAGCGTGGCCGCACTTTCCACAACCCACCTTCCGGCCCTGGAAATAATAGGGAAAACTGACAAGCTCAAAGCAGTCAGTTCCTTTGCTTACATAAACTCTGTCCCTGTAAGACAAATGATAGATGACGGAACCATAGAGGAAGTCGGCACCGGCAGCTACATGAATACCGAATCAATGGTCAGGATAGATCCGGATGTAATTTTCACCCTGACAACAGGTGTCCCTTATGATGACAAGCATATAGATAACCTGGCAGACCTTGGCCTGAAACCCGTTATTGTTGATGAATATAAGGAAAAATCAGCACTTGGCCAGGCAGAATGGATCAAGTTCATGTCACTTTTCTTCAATGCGGAAGATGAAGCATCCGAGTACTTTGATGGGGTTGCAGAAGACTATATGGAACTGGCTGAAAAGACAAAAACCGTGGAGGACAAACCTGTTGTAATGAGCGGTATTGCATGGCAGGGTTCCTGGTATATACCTGGTGGAAACAGCCTGATAGCCCAGTATATTGAGGATGCCGGTGCTACCTATTTCTGGGAAGAGAATAACAACACGGCAACCGTAACCCTTGATTTTGAAGCAGTGTTCGATAAAGGTAAGGATGCCGATTATTGGATTTCATCCGGAATGTGGGACAACCAGGAAGACCTGGAAGCTGAAGACCCGCTTTATCTGCAATTTAAATCCGTAAGTAACGGAACTGTATACACCAGCTACTACAGGGTCAATGAGAACGGAGGGAACGATTACTATGAGTCCGGTACCGTAAGGCCTGATGTTGTCCTTGCAGACTTTGTGAAGATATTCCATCCGGAACTGGTGCCGGATCATGAATTGTATTACTTTAAGAGGATTGAATGAGCAGCCATGAAAAACAAGAAGTGAAAAGAGACAGGCAGTCAGGGAGCAACTCATACAGGACACCACTACTCATGGTGTTCTTCCTGATTGCTTTATGTTTTTTTTTCATGCTGGACCTGGTATTAGGTTCTGTGAACATACCACTGGGAGAGACCTTTTCAGTTTTAACAGGTAATACTCCCACAGACGATGCATGGGTAACTATAATCATGGACCTGAGGCTTCCCAGGGCCTTTGCAGCGTTATTCGGAGGCGCGGCTCTCGCAGTTGCAGGTCTTTTGATGCAGACTCTGTTCAGAAATCCTCTTGCAGGTCCTTTTATACTCGGAATCAGTTCCGGTGCAAGTCTTGGTGTGGCAGTGGTAATCCTTTTATTCAGTGGGGTGTCGGCAGCGACACTTCCTCAAATGCTTCGGGGCCTTGGATTTTTCGGAAGTGCAACGGTAGCCCTTGCGGCGTTTCTGGGTTCGTCGGCGGTGCTTATGATAGTACTTTTCGTATCGCGCAAGATAGAGAGCAATGTTACTATTCTCATTTTAGGCCTTATGTTTGGCTATATAACCAATGCTCTGGTTACGGTTCTGGTGCATTTCAGCGACCCTGAAAAAGTAAAAGCGTTTTCCGAATGGACATTCGGTACTTTCGATATAAGATGGGCAGAAATCAGCATACTCGTCCCGGTCATAATAATTGCCCTGATACTTTCATTTTTACTCACAAAACCCCTCAATGCCTTGCTGCTTGGTGAGGAATACGCTGCAAGCATGGGTATGAACTTTAGCAGGACACGTAGTTTCCTCATAGTCATCACCGCATTACTCGCCGGTGTTGTCACCGCGTTCTGCGGGCCTATCACTTTCCTTGGTGTGGCAGTTCCACATCTTTGCAGGGGACTTTTCGTCACTGCAGACCACAGGATACTTGTGCCCGGATGTACCCTGCTGGGAGGAGGACTGGCATTAATCTCTGACCTTATCGCACATCTTCCGGGAAGTAATCTTACCCTGCCACTGAGCGCGGTTACATCAATGTTGGGAGCACCGGTAATCGTATGGGTAATCCTGTATGGAAATAAGATTGGAAGGGGGATATCTGTATGAAAAAAGCATCCCTTATCTCAACATCAGGCCTTAGTATCGGATATACTCACAAGAATAAACCCACTACTGTCATTTCAGAGGATCTGGATCTGGACCTGATGCCAGGGGAACTTGTATGCCTGATTGGGCCGAACGGTGCAGGCAAATCCACCCTGATCAGGACCCTTATAGGCATGCAACCATCCATTTCCGGAGAAATATCTCTTACAGGCAGGTCACTGAGTGATTTCACCGCAATGGAAAAAGCAAGGGTTCTGAGTGTTGTGCTGACATCCCAGATCAATATATCGCATTTCAAGGCATTCGACGTTGTATCCCTGGGTCGCTATCCCTATACCGGGTGGGGCGGTACGTTATCGGAAAAAGACAGGGAAATGGTTTCATCCTCATTATCCTCTGTAGGAGCCAGCAAGCTTTCTTCACGCTACATGTCCGAGCTCAGCGATGGGGAAAAACAAAAGGTCATGATTGCACGTGGGCTTGCACAGGACCCTTCGGTACTTGTACTTGACGAACCAACCGCATTCCTCGATCTCCCTCATAAAATAGAGATAATGCGTATCCTCAGATTGCTTTCAAGACACCCGGGAAGAGCGGTCCTTCTTTCTATCCATGACCTTGATATCGCTATGCGTACAGCCGACAGGATATGGTTGTTCAATAAGAATGGGGAGTTTTTTTCCGGTGCTCCCGAGGACCTTGTATTGCAGGGTGTCTTCGGTTCTGCCTTTGAGATGGGAGGAGTTCATTTTGATAATGTGAAAGGGACATTCATAATCCCACCCGAAAAAAAGGGTGAAGCCGTGCTTAAAGGGAGCGACGAGATAGAGATCATATGGACAACACATGCGCTTGAGCGTGCAGGATTCAGGGTGCGCAAAGACAGGAGCACTGATATTGAAATAGAGATCGTAAACAATGGTGTTGGCACGTGCTGGAAATACAAGAACGACGGAGCTGAGCAGGATTTCTTCTGCATTGCCGACATGATCCAGTACCTTAACAGGCTGCATGAGGGTGATAATCCAGAAAAACGTTCATCCATCAAATACATGGAGCAGGAACTGGACAAAGCTATACTTACGGAGGCAAACCTGACATGAAATACAAGTTCCGGGCAAAAGCCCCCGACCACATTTTTCCTGAAAATTCTCCTGAAAAACACGGAGGCCTTGATCCCCGATGATCCAGGTAGCCCTTTATGGAAAAGGCGGTATCGGGAAATCCACGGTGTCAGCCAATCTTTCTGCTGCACTCGGCGAGAGAGGAAAACGTGTCCTTCAGGTAGGATGTGACCCGAAACACGATTCCACCAGGCTTCTTCTGGAAGGTACTCCAATACCTACAGTGCTGGATTATATACGCGACAGGCTTCCAGAACAAAGGAAGCTTGAGGATATCCTGTTCGAAGGTTATGCAGGTGTGGCCTGTGTAGAAGCAGGTGGACCGGAACCCGGAGTTGGTTGTGCCGGACGTGGTATCTTAAGCACTTTTGAAGTCCTTGAAAACCTGGGAATAAACGGAATACCTTTTGACGTTAAACTCTATGATGTGCTGGGAGATGTCGTATGCGGCGGATTTGCGGTACCTATCAGGAGGGAATATGCAAATGCCGTGTATCTTGTTACTTCCGGGGAATACATGGCACTCTATGCTGCCAACAATATTCTTCGTGGGATACGCAATTTTGATGACTCTGCCCCCCGTGTGGCAGGAATTATCCATAATAGCCGGGGCCTGGAACATGAATATGAAAAAGTCAGGGCTTTTGCAGATGCGGTTAAGCTACCTATAGTTATTTCACTTCCCAGAACTGAAATCTTTGCCGGGGCTGAGAGGCTTGGTAGAACTATCATCCAGTCATATCCTGACTCAGAGCCTGCAATCCTTTTCAATAGGCTTGCAGACCATATCGAAAAAATATCCGGTGAAGATGCAGAGTTGTTTAATGCAAATCCGCTTAGCAACCTTGAAATGGAAAAGCTTGTTCTCGGAAATTCCCGAAAGCCGATCAGAAAACACTACCACCTGAAAGCAGAGGAAACAGGCCAGCCGGATATCCGCAGGACTTCTCCGATAAACAGGAGGATGAATTTCTTCACAAAAAACGTGAAGAACAGGCAACCGTTGCAGGGATGTTCGTTTGCCGGCGCTGTAGCTGTCACTTCACAGATAACCGATGCACTGACAATCTCCCACGGGCCGAGAAGCTGCATGCACATTGCTTCACATTTTCTCAACAGTGCATTGATCAATGCAAGTTCAAGGTACGGAACTGATTTATCAGGACAGGAAGGAAATAATTTTATATCAACGGACATGGGTGAAAATGCCTTTATCTTCGGTGCAGCGGAAGAACTTAGTTCCTGCCTTGAAAAAGCTGCAATTGCAGGATGGAACAACATGTTCATTGTCAGCACATGTCCGGCAGGCCTGATAGGCGATGATATGGAACATTCCATATTTTCCGTAAAACAGAGGTTCCCGGAGAAAAACATCTTTGCTGTGCCTGTAGATGGAAATCTTGCAGGTGACTTCGCTCAGGGACTTGTTGAAGGTTGCAGGGTAGTTTCAGGCATGATAGACCCGTCCGTGAAAGCGGAAGAGAGACTGGTCAATATAATCGGTGAAAAAACACTTTCCGATAACCTGAATTCTAATTTTGCCATTATTGAAGAGCTTCTTGGAAAGCTCGGTGTCAGGGTAAATTGCCGTTTCCTGTCAAACACAACTGTTGAAGAAATAAAGAATTTCAGGAAAGCGTCACTGAACATTCTGGCATATCACGATGATTCCGGCATGATCCTGAAGGAATTACTTGATGCCAGACTTGGAATTGATTTTTTAGGACTTCCTTTTCCCATAGGTTTTACGGAAACTGCTGACTGGCTGGAATTACTAGCTGAAAGTTTTGGCATGGAGAACGAAGCCAGGAAACTGATTGAAGAAGAAAAAAATATATACGATCATGAAATTGCAGACCTGCGTCCTTTCCTGAAAGGAAAGCGCGTCCTTATCAGTGCTTTTGGCCTGAACCTTGACTGGATAATTGATACGATCCTGGACCTTGGCATGGTTATAGTAAAAGTTGGCCTGGTTGGATCAGACGGTGATGAGTTCAGGAGCCGGCACATCGGGATATTACCCCTGGATTATGATTATAATGCCGAAAAAAGGGAAAAGGACATTGAAACACTGCATCCTGATCTGGTGTTATCTAACTATCCTCCCTTAATACCGAAAGAAGGAGTGCATCATGATGCCATACCTTTCTCCCCGGATGTGGGATTCAGGAGCAGCCTGACCATGGCACGCAGATGGAGCAGGCTCATGAGACTGCCGGTTATTGAGGGATGGAAACTTGACGGGGCTGATTTGTCATGACACTTGTGGCAGATGCGTTTACAGGTTCGCTGCTGGCCGTAGAAGGCATAAGGGACGCCATGGTTGTGTTAAACGGGCCTACAGGTTGTAAATTCTATCATTCACACATTTCTGACTGCCAGTACCCGAGGGCTTCTTCTTTTGATCCTCTGGGATATCTGGAGGAATTCTATTTCGGGCAGCCACGCGTTCCGTGTACCTACCTCGAAGGTGACGATTACGTTGCAGGCTCAACCGAAAAACTCCAGAGAGTACTTCCTGCAATCGCCTCAAAAAGCAATGACATGATAGTTGTTGTGAATTCCCCGGGTGCTTCGCTTATAGGAGATGACCTCAAACGTTTTATTGAAAATGCCGGTCTGGCAGAACGTTGCATGGCCATTGAAAATGCGGGATATTCATCTCCTGTCTGCAAGGGTTTTGAAGATACGGTAATTGAGATCCTCAGGTGGATGAAACTCAGCAAACCGGATTCAGAACAGCTTCCTGAAAAAGTAAATCTTTTGGGTATATCACTGTACCAAAGCAACTGGGACAGTTCAGTAGACGAATTGAAAAAACTGCTGTCATATATGAATATTGAAGTAGGGGCTGTCCTGTGTGCAGGAGCAAGTACTGAAGAAATTCGCAATTCCACATCCTCTGCCTGTAATCTGGTAGTTTTCCCGGAGTATGGCCTGAAAATTGCACAATGGTATGAGAAGAACTTCGGCATCCCCTACATGCTGTCTCCTGCCGGTGCGCCTGTTGGTTATGGTGCTACGGAAACCTGGCTTAGATCAGCCGCATCAATGACATCAGCTGACTCTTCTCTTGCATTGAAAATGCTTAGAAAGGAACGGAAAAAACATTATCATAAGATCTCACGGTTCCATTCTCTTACAGGTCTTCCAAAAGGTGCTACGTTTGCCATCAATGGTGACAGCTCTGTTGTGCTTCCTCTTACAAAATGGTTGTATGGCTATCTTGGGATGGTGCCTGCCGGAGTAAAAACCATGCCGGGCGGGAATCCTGAAGCGGAAGCTATGATCGTTGATTTCCTTGAAGAAAAAGGGTTCGGGGATTCCTGGGGCAGTTTCAATGAGTGTATGCCTGTGGATGTAGTGCTGGCAGACGGGCACAGTGTTAAAATGATGCGTGAAAAACGGCTTTGCAGAACTGGAGTGGAGATAGCACTCCCTTCATCAGGATATCTGAATTTCCTTCCAAGGACGTATGTGGGGATCAATGGTTCACTGTTTCTGCTGGAAGAGATTTTCAATGGTCTCAGGGTAATGCCCTGAGATCTTTGCCGTTTATGACTCATCATGAGTTATAAAAATAAGGAAGGAGGAAAGAACAAATGGAGAATATGGATTCAGGACATCAGATAAAGAAAGACCCGAAGACAGCCATCCTGCTTGTGACCCCGGGTACCACAAGAAACGGAGCAGAAAAGATACTTGGAAATTGTGTAAAAGCCTTCAGATCCGCATATCCCGATGCAGTGGTACGTTATGCAATTGCATCCGAACTCGTCAGGCAGATAATAACTGAAGAAGGAGTGGTGGAGAAAAGTCCACTTGGGGCGTTAGCAGAGCTTATTGACGAAGGATTTGCAAAAATAATAGTCCAACCGCTATATATTACACCTGGTGATGGCCTACATTCCCTTTATACGATAGTGAACACAATGAACAGTTTTTCGGGTAAGCACGGATTGTTTGGCATCGAGGGAATACTGATAGGAAAACCGCTCCTGATGAACACAAAGGATTACAATGACGCAGCAAAGGCCATATCATCATATTTCGGAACTCCCGGAGATGGGGAGGCACTGGTACTGGTCTCATCCGTGGATGAAGGCGGAGCCGATCCTTCCCTTTGCCAGTTGCAGCTTATCATGGATGAAACTACTGCCGGGAATATCATTATCGGTAGCTCTTACGGATATCCTGGGACCGACTGGGTCATGAAGCGGCTTAAGCACATAAATACTAAAAAGGTCACATTAGGCACACTTGCACTGATACCGGGAAAACATGCAGAATATGAGCTCAGTGGGGACAAACCAGAGTCATGGAATAAAATACTGGAAAACGCCGGTTATGAGGTTTCAGTCAGTGAAAAAGTCCTTGGCGAATCCCCGGAAGTTGCAGGGTTGCTTATAGATTCCCTGGGAGAAGTCGGGAAAAGTCACGGTTTTCTTTAAAATACGAATACGGAAAAACTATCAGAATGCGATTACCTCCGTAAACCTGTATGCTTTCCGTATTTGAGAAAACAGATTTCATGAGAAGATATCCGGGAAAGAGATATTCAGAACCGGTGTCCTCTCATTTTTTATTCAGAATAATATGACGGATTTATAATCATCCAGTAATGGAAAACACCGGGATAACATGAGAATAGTGGATATAGGGGCTGGCACCGGGGCAAGCCAATCTTTTTTGACGGCAGGAAAAGACCTGCAAAGTTCCGGATATGATATTGAGGTATTTTCTTTTAGTTCGGAAAATCTTGATTTATCTGAAAAAGAATTCAGGGAATGCCTGGATCTGATAGAATCTTCTGATTTTGTCATTTTAAGGATGCATGGGGGAACAGCTTACTTCAGGAAGTTCGTAAGATTGAAAGCGGTCCTGATAACGTTGGATATTCCTGTGTTCATCCAGAGCGAGATCACAGAGGAAATGCATGAACTCAGATTCCTGTTCAGGTTATCCGATACCCACTTTAATGCAGTTAATACCTATATCCAGCTTGGAGGTGAAGAGAATTCAAAAGCCCTTTTCCTGTGGGCACACAAACATCTGGGCAATCTTGACGTTGATGTGCCGGAACCCGTGTATCCTAGAATGGAGGGTGTTTACCATCCTGATTATAAAAGAAACATATCTTTTGAGGAATTCAATGCAATGTCAGATTCTTCCAGGCCTACCACCGGGGTTATGTTCTGGCAGGGACAATGGCTCACAGGTGATCTCAAGGCAATTGATGCACTTATCCGCTCCCTTGAAAAGGAAGGTATGAATGTTTTACCTGTTTTCTGCCAGTCGGCACCGAACCCTGTTACAGGCTCACAGGGTATACGGAAGGTTGTTGAACATTATTTCATAAAGGACGGAAAACCACGAATAGATGTACTGATACTCAATATGGGATTCTCTCAGCTTTCCCTTTCTTCCCCGGGGGATGGAAATACAGTAGAGGAGATATTCAATTTCTTTAACCTGCTGAATGTACCTGTGCTGCAGGCAATGACAACCTATTATTCTTATGATGAATGGTACGAAAGTATCCAGGGCCTCGGAGCAATGGAGATTTCATCAAATATTGTATGGCCTGAATATGACGGTCAAATAATCACTGTTCCCATCGCTTCTATAGAAAGTGGCGAGGGCCACGGGACCAGAGAAGCTGTGCCCATTATGTCAAGGGTGGACAAAGTTGCAAGACTTGCACGGAAATGGGCAGAACTGCGAAGAACACACGTTAAAGACAGGAAAATTGCGATTCTCCTGCACCAGAATCCTCCGCGTAGTGACGGTGTTGGGGGTGCTTTCGGACTTGATGCTCCGGAGAGTGTTGTGGAAATGCTTGAAACCTTAAAGAAAGTGGGTTATTACGTGGAAAGACTTCCAGAGAACGGAAATGAAATTGTTGAGGAAATACTGGCAGGAATCAGCAATGACTGCGAATGGCTCTCTCCTGAAGAAATGATAGAAAGAGCTGCTGATCTTATCACCGGATCAAAATACAGGGAATGGTTTGAAAAAGTGCCAGATATCCCTGCAAAGCAGATCTGCAGGGACTGGGGAGATCCGCCGGGTGATTTTTTTGCATGTGACAGGACTCTTGCCGTACCGGGAGTGATGAACGGGAACATCTTCATCGGCCTGCAGCCTCCACGGGGCTTTCTGGAACAGGTTGAAACGATGTACCATAATACCGAACTGGTTATGCCACACCATTATCTTGCCTATTACAGGTGGCTTGGAAATGAGTTTGGAGCCCATGCAGTAATACATTTTGGCACACACGGCACACTTGAATGGCTCCCGGGAAAAGCTACGGGCTTGTCAGATAACTGTTTCCCTGATGTGGTACTGGATGATATACCCAACCTGTATCCGTACATAATGGATAATCCTGGAGAGGGAATGCAGGCCAAAAGGCGTAGCTGGGCGGTTATACTGGATCATCTTGTCCCGGCAATGACAAGGGCTGACGGATACGACTCAATACTTGATCTGGAGATTAAGCTGCAGGATTATTTCAGGGCAAAAAGAGGTGCTGAGAAGATTAAAACAGAACAGTTGCTGGAAGATATCTGCCATGATGTACTTAAACTTGAACTCATAAAAGACCTTGGTCTGGATGATGGTGTTGCTCCTGAAAACATAGAACAGGAACTTGAAAGGCTTTATGATTACCTTTGTGACATCAAAGACAACCTGATAAAGGACGGGCTTCATGTATTCGGTAAGGCCCCGCACGGGAAGCGATTTGAGGAAATGGTATATAGCCTTACCAGACTCAGAAACGGGGAGGTGCCTTCCCTGCGTGAGAGTGTGGCAAGGAACGACGAACTTGATTTAAGGGACCTGCAGGATAATCCGTCGGAAATGCATCCTGAAAAAAATGTTCTTAAAGGGGTTTTGCTGGACAGGGTTGACGAGAGGTCACGTGAACTTATTGCTGAGATGGATAAAAAGAACTATGAGCCATACCAATGTCTCGCTGCCTGCAACCTGTTATTCCCGAATGATAATGGAGAGGTCAGGCAGGTTGTTTCATATATATGTAAGACGATAGCTCCGAACCTGTTAAGGACAGAGGATGAACTGAAGAATTGTCTGAGAGGACTTGACGGCGGATATGTACCTCCAGGTCCTTCCGGTTCTCCTACACGGGGAAATTCCCACCTTATTCCTACGGGGAAGAATTTCTATTCTATAGACCCGGCAATTATCCCGACTCCGGTTTCATGGGAAGTTGGGAAAAAACTTGCCGAACAGATGATCGAACGACATATCGATGAGGAAGGACAATATCCTGAGAATGTGGGTATTGTGGTCTTTGCAACTGACACTATGAAGACCGGCGGCGATGATATTGCCTATATATTGTGGCTGATGGGGCTGCGTCCCCTATGGTCTGCCCGCGGGGGGGTTATAACAGGTCTTGAAGTTATACCGCTGGAAGAGCTCGGACATCCCCGGGTGGACGTAACACTACGTATAAGCGGCCTGTTCCGTGATGCATTCCCAAACCTTGTGGATATGATCGATGATGGTGTCGGAATGATAGCTGCACTGGATGAAGCTGAAGATGAGAACTATCTCAGAAAGCATCTCCAGCAGGAACTTGTTGACTCGATTAAGAAAGGATTGGGCAGGAAGGAAGCACAGGAAAGGGCTCTGGTCAGGATATTCGGCTGTCCGCCCGGAACTTATGGAGTGGGTGTGGGAGAGCTTGTGGAAGCATCAAAATGGGATGATGCAAAAGACCTTGCTGATGTTTATGTAACGTGGGGAGGACATGCTTATGGCCGTAAGCTGAAAGGTGAGAAGATGCCGGAGCTTTTTAAGGAGCGTCTTGCCAGACTGGATGTCACTGTGAAGAACCATAATTCCAGAGAACTGGATATACTTGACAACGACGATGATTTCATGTATCATGGCGGCATGGTGGCTGGTGTCAAAACCTATGGTGACAGGGATCCGCTTTCTGTTGTAGGTGACAGTTCGGACCCTGACCGCCTGAAAACAAGAACCCTGGAAGAGGAGGGACGTTTCATATTCAGGAGCCGGATACTTAACCCGAAATGGCTTGAGGGCCTTAAACCGCATGGATACCGCGGTGCCCAGGAACTGTCTGCTATGGTGGATTATGCATTTGGCTGGGATGCTACTGCAGATATTATGGATGACTGGATGTATCAGGCAGTGACAGATAATTTCCTTTTTGATGATGATACAAAGCAGTGGATAGAGGAAAACAACCCCTATGCTTTGCGACAGATGGCTGGCAGGCTGCTGGAGGCGGTGCAGAGAGGCATGTGGGATGCCGATGAGGAGACTGTACGGAAGCTGATGGATATATATCTGGAAGCAGAGGATGTGATGGAGGGGATGGTGGAGTGAGGAGCGGGATGTGATGTGGCAGGGAAATCGGATAAAAGTCAGAAGAATAGGAGAAACAAATAGCTGTTTTCAGAAATCTGTTCTCATTGCAATTGTTTAAAAATATATCGCAGTTCTCTAACGCGTTTCACATCGGTTGGCCATATGTTGTCAGTACACAATAATAGTCCTCATTTCACTTATTGTGATTAACACATTTTTCCATATAATACATTACCAGCAACATTGTAGCGTAACCACCAATCAAATTTGTTGTTACGTTTATTCGAATATTCACTAAATATGTCGATATTATCACTATAAACCACAAAGAAAAACCAATAATTGAACTTTTGATCCCAACAATGTGTTCTGTTTTCCTACTTTCATCAGGATGAAACAGTATACAAAATATACTGTAATTCCTACAATTATTCCAATGTTTTCTTTATAATGCATTTTCCTTAATTTCATACATTACAACCACCATTTTTGTGACCCATTACCCCTTAGCCTTTTTCATGTACACATAAATTAAATGCATGATGAACATTGAAATGAAACCACCGATCAAAGCTATTAGCTGCATATTTCTAAATGATCCAAATTCAACGTTGAGCAAGAATGTCAATGTCATAACAATAAACCATAGGAAGAAAGCAATTATAATACTTTTAATGCCGATGAGTAACTTAGTTCTCTCTTTTTCAGTAACGACATTTTTAGTAAAAATGTATTGTCCACATATCACAAAAATAACTGAAGGTCCTATAAGCACCCAAAATGTTATTTGGTTGAAACAATTGATATCTAAAAAAATACCAACCATTATCAAGACAAAAAAAAACTAAATGCATATATCAAATAGCAACCTCCTCCTAGGAAATTGCCCTCTAATGCTTCCATATTTATCTTTTTCAGTATCAATGCTCCCATAACCTACTCCTATTCACCAGACGGATTTTCTACATTCACCCATTCTTTCAAATTCAGAAATGCTGTTTCCGATTAAAAGATACTGTCCGGATATCATAAAAATAATTAAAGGACCAGTCACCAGCCAAAGTGTGATTGTATTAAAAGAATCAATATTTAGATAAATATTGATAAGAAATAAGACACAAAACATGACTAACCCATAGATGCAGTAACATAGTGTCCCTATGATACCCCTGCAAAAGTTGCGATTAATCCATCAGTATTTACTTGCTTCATTTTCATACATCATAGCCCCTGCAAATCACTTTAATCTGCCTGCTATACACCTTTTCCATATAATACATTAGCAGTATTATTGTAGAGTAACCACCTAAAATATTTGCATAGTAGCCTATTTCAATATTTAATAAGTATGCTGATGTCGTCACAATAAGCCACACAAAGAAAGCAGTTATAGAACTTTGAATGTGTATTAAGTAATCTATTTTTCTTTCTTCACTGATTACTTTTTTTGACATGAGATAAGGAAATACCATTATGAAAAGAATGACAGGGCCATATATAACCCATTCACCTATCTGAGAATAACCGGTTTGCTGGTTGAATAACAAGGGTGAAGTTTTTGCCAGATACCTTACAAATATTGAAGAGTATGCAAAATATGCAAACACACCTACTATTGTTCCGAAATCCTCTTCTTTGCTTGTTTTTCTCAGTTTCATGTACCACACCCCTGTAATACACCCCTATTTGCCCGCCATAGGGGTTTTTAGTATACAAATTTATTAGCAAGATTCTCATCAATTCAACAATGGATACTGTTGATAATTTAATGATGTGTTGGAAACTTAATATTTTATTCTGTTGTATTGATATTTATAGACAGAACTTTCACTAAGAGGTATTACCCTTGAAGGAAACAATATAAATATTATGATTTTATTTTGATGAATTTTTAACTTGAATAGTTAAGAATTGTACTTACAGATGTGAAATCTTAAAACAAAAAATCCCAAGAAAAGAGCAATCTATCATCATTTCAGATTACCTTTTTACTTGCGAAGAAAGCCATAATTACCAAAAATGCCACAGCAGAAAAGTCCAGACCTGGTGCATTTTTACTTGTATAGAGGGTGTCTTCCTGTGCAAGTATTTTGCCACCTGTGTTCTCATTAAGATCATCAGTTGGATTTGAGATCCTGATAGATTCCTGCTCAGCCTGTTGACCATAGTTTACATTAACTGATACAAAAACAAGGGGGAAATCCTCAATTCCATTCTCTGTTCCCTTCTTTTCAAAAACACTGTATATGGAATCCATTGTAGATTTGTTGATTTCGGCATCTGCATTTACGAAAACTTCTCCGAAACCCCAAAGTACGTATTCATAGCTTACAACCGTAGGGTAAGCAGTCGGATTGAGCTCTTCGTCTGTCATATATTGCAGCATGCTGTTTGAAATACCAATATTATTTGCTTCTGCAATCTCATCCAGATTAGCGAAAGTTGTGCTGTTGATATTTTTCAAGCTCGCATTCATATCACTCGGCTGAAGCAATTCCTACAGCTAGCCCTGCAGTCAAAAGCAATAAAATGAATAGTAGCATAGATTTATTTGGGCACATCAAGTCCAAAACTCCATTATCATATCGATTTTTCTGGTTTTATTCTGTATTGGTGCTTTATTTTCAAATTCCATATTAATCATCCTAATTCCAAATTCCAACACAGACAGGATTAACCATCTATCCAGCAATGAATCAGATATTGAAGCCTGTCAGTTGTTACTATTGCACCGGTGCTACTAATTGGTGAATCGGTTAACCAGTAGTTTATAGCTTCCTGCAGCTCTGCTCTTGTCATTGATGTGCCACTTTCTGAGTCTGGGTCGTTCCAAGGATTCCAGTCATCAATTTCAGCTTCCTGCAGGCTGGCAGGGGATATGTCAAATCCGTCTTCCAGATCCCGTAAACTTTCGTAGCTCCTTGGAGGGAACAGCAATATATTGTGCCAGTTTAACCAGCCAACAGGATAATAATTAGATAAAAAAACTTCCGAATTATTTATGTTATGATCCAGAACATATTGCTGGTGTGGAGGAATCCTCCAGATACTGCTGTTTTCAGCATCATTAAAAACAACAATCTGGTGGCCGAAAGAATCCCAGTGAATACTGACCTTGGCACACGGTATGTTAATGCTTTTAAGGAAGAAAGTATCCATGCAGGCCACATCCCTGCAGCAACCGATAATATGACCGTTATTCCTGAAGTACTCCCATTGCCAGTCAGGGTTTGAAATTCCGCAACCAGGAGTGATTTTTCCATCAACGGGAATATAATTTAGTTCAGCTGAAAGATAATCGCCATAATATTCAAGAGAAGAGCTGAGCATGACATCTATGCTATCAGCTATATTCTCAAAATCAGAACCAGAAACATTTTCAGTAGAGAATTTTTCACTCAACAGGAATTCACGCATTTCTTCAAGAGTATCTGTTTCTACGAAATACCACTCAAAATCTTCAAGATTCATTTGCCTGTAGCAGAAAGTAACCGCCCAGTCCGGGTAAATCGGGGAATAAATGGAGTTAATATCTCCGTACGTTGTTCCTTCAGGATATTGATTCTCCGCCTCGAAAAAATAGGGACTGCTAATACTATCGGCTCCCCATACAAGGGCAATATTTGATTCCAGCGAGTATTTTTCAGTATCTAATGAAACTATTTCACCCGTTTCGATGAAATAGTCATACATAGCCAGAACATAGATTTTCAGGTCTTCTTTTACGTCATCTTCACATATCGACAGCACTGCTCCGTAGTCAAGAGCTATAGCTGATGCTAATCTTTTATGGGTTGTTATATCCCTCTTTTCTGCCAGCCAGAAAAGTATCTCAAGCTGAGTATTGTAATCAGGCATCCTGTAATTGAAAGTGTGGACAGGAACTCCGTATTCCTCCATGATCCCAAAAGCCTGTTTTACTTCCGGGTCCTCACTTTCATATAAAATGAAAATTCTCTCCTTTGCAATATTTTCTTCCGGACTGATTCCATCTATGACCTCAGGCAAGTTTTCAAGATCGTTCTTTAAAGACAGGAAACCAGAGACATTAGTCTGGTCAGTGGTTTTTGCTGCCACGGTATATGGTGTCAACATAAGACCTGAGAAGAAAAAAATTAGAACACAGAGCGTTTTGAGTTGTAGCATATTTATTTTACCGACCCCGGAATGGAATTTTGTTTCATCATAAATAAACTTGGATTATTTAATAATAGATATAAGCTAGAAAGATAACATCTTTATCGGAAATCAACATGAAATGTGTGAAACAAAATAGAAAAGCAGATGAACTATTTTTCACGTAGTAATGATGGAATTAGAAAATCAGCAAGATATGAAATACTCAATGTGCTTTTCAAAGCTACAATATAATGGATAATTGCCCTTCAGCTAATATATGATTTCTGATAGGAAATTATATATGGGAACATAAACTCCTATATGTTATTGCAAACGCAGAGCGCAGTTGATAGAAATACGGGGAGTGCTGCTGCTTCAAAACTTGTCACAACATAGGCAGTTGAACAAATTCACCCGGCATTTATTACAGAAAAACATCCTGATTAAAAATGTTAAGAAAAAGTGTCATTTTCATTATTCTATGCCTTTATTCCGTGATAGGCGCAACAGCCATCGGTGTAGGTGTAGCTCCTGCAAATTTTACCTTTGAAGCACATGTCGGAATCACAAACCAACAGTCTCTTTTTGTAATAAATGATGGCGAAGGCATTGCAGAGTACAGAGTCTATGTAGATGATCAATACGTAGACTGGTTTACTATATCGCCGAACAATTTCACACTTGAACCCGGGGAACATAATGAAGTCACAATAGGAGTAAAAGCACCACTTTCAGCAAGTGGGGATTATGACCTGAAAGCTTATGTCATCGCCTCAACACCATCCTCTAACTTTGAGGTTGGCAGCGGTATCAAAATACCTGTGCACCTTACAGTCTCAAATGATAGTCTGTTCTTAATGCTAGGAACTGTAAGTATATTACTGATTGGAATTGTAGCTGCCGGAAGCAGATGGAAAAAAAGAAGGAAAGGAAAGATGACCGGGCAGAGTGACAAAATAGAAACTGCAGATACGGCTGTTTTGACACCTGTGATTGAAAATGCTGATAATCAGGAGGATTTAGAGTCTACTGTTGAAGAAGATTCCGATTCTGTACCTGAGAAATGAACTTGTACATGTCTAAAAAGAGGCTTATTGATTTGCCATAAACAAGCTCAAGCTTGCTAACCATGATTGGTATTTAAAGAAATAAAGATTGAGCTCTGTAGAATTCCTATTTATATGAGTGACACAGACATTGCTCTTTTTCATTTCTACAAAAACAACCTGCAAGCTGAAAACAAAGTGACCATCCGCCAAAGGCGGCATATTCCTATGCTGTCATACAGAAATCACGTGAAGAAAGTATTCCATTGTATTGTGCAGATTATTTATTATTGTCTTATGGGAAAACGCCGGCTTCGCCGGATCCTTCGGGACCATTCAAGTTATTCATAATCCACGATAAATCAGTTTGCAAACTGATAACAACTCAATTATCCGCTGCTATACAGAAATTGTTGCATTCATTTCAGCTTTTGACTATTTAACTGGCAAAGCGACCTGCTTACCTTAAAGTTTTGATGCCAGAATTTCTACAGAGCCAAAGATTGAGTAAATCAAGGAATTGTTATCGTAACATCTGAACTACTTATTCTGACGCTCATATTGTAAAAAGATGCTCTTACAAGACCATCATCTAACATTTCCACATCACCCTGTGTTGAAAGATAATTGTACCAGGCACTGGGGTATTCTGAACATATTGTGAGATTTGTTTCATCTACAGATGGATATGTCTTCTCTTCATGGTCTTCAACCTGAATGTTAATTGTAGAAATGCCATTTCCACCCATGCTGTCGGCTACTCCAACTACATTGAATGTCTGGATATTCAGAAGTCTGGTTTCATTATCTACAGTAATAAAAGGTCTGGATCGTACCAGCGATTCATTGCTTGTGGATTGCTGCAATATTACAGCTCCATTCTCAAATATGTAATCCTGATCTATCCAGAAATTGTTAGATGAACTGTATTTGAAAGACCCTGTAGTAAAATTCATTGTTTTATCTTTAGTATACCGAATCTCAGAATATTCATATGGAGGCAATTTTTCATACTCTATCAAAAATGATCCCTCAAGCATGAGAGTAAAAGGCTTATTAACATCCTCTAACATGTCCGAAAAACCATAAACCGGACCCAAAGCATCGAATGTAAAATACTCATCGGTGCCTACTGTAGGAGTTGCAACATACTTATTGAAGGAATGATTATCATATTCAGTTTCTATATGCAATGAATTATTATTGAACCACTCAGCTTCAAACCAATTATTTCCATCGATTATAACTTCATAGGTATCCAACGACCCTCTTTCTTTTACAAGAAGAAATGAAGATATGGAAGTCAGATTATCCAAAACGTAAACAGAATCAAATCTATTTTCCGGTTCTGCTACGTCAATCATTGAGATATTAATCCAGCTACTGTTCGGATCAACGGTCAGTGTCCCGCTGGAAGATACAGATGGACCTAAAGGCATTTCCTTCCCTCCTAAAGAGATCTGGACCTTTTCATTTGAACTTCCTGAAGCAGCCAGTGAAGCAATTTCTATAAAGCTATCCCTTACTTCCTGCATATGCTGGATGTCATTCTCAGAACCCAGTGAAGGTATGTAATAAGCATTAATAGCAGAGACGAATGTTGTCAGGACAGCAAGAATCAGAATTGCAGCTATCACCGTTGAAACGGCATCATAGGAGGAGTTCAGTTTTTTAATCATACTCTTTTGACCTCACCTATAGCGATTATTGCTCTCTGGTGGATTACCGTAATTTTTACATCAGTCATATTCGTACTTGAAGCAGTACTCGCACTAAGATACAACGTATCCGGGAATTTCCAGAAACTTTCGTTTGTAAGCTCGGTTAATTTGTAATCCTTTTTATCAAATATATTAGAAGCATTACTAATCTCAATATGGACATCGTTAGTTCTGATTGGGTCTCCGCCAACATGAGTGATATCAATGACACTATCATTACTCTGGTTGAAACTCATTTCTATTTCAATGTAAGGAGGGCGTTCTTCCGGCAACATAGCATAAATACCAAGTGATAACACAGCTGCAAGCGTTACTACCATTGCAAGTTTAAGCACTTCACCAATCATTTCCGAAGCCATTTTTCCACCTAGTAATTCATAAGCATTGTAAAGCAGACAAAGGTAAGTGCAAGAAATATTACAGAATGCTTAAGACCTGAAAAAAGGTTACCGTGTGCCATTTCCCCAAGTATCAAACCTGAGAAGAAGCCCAGTATCCCGCATGTGTTAAACATCGTTGAGGTTATCTGGTCAACATTAAGCATACCATCCCCTCCAAGACCTGACATGGATGGTATGAACTGCGTTGAAAAGGAATAACAGACATACATGAACGTCCCAAAAGCAATGTACACAGTTGCAAGGTAAATGAATCCTGTATGGAACCGGTCATCCCTGAGTTTCAGCATGTTCTCCGTATCTTCAGCAGCTATCAGAAGCACATCCCTGGTATCATCACTTACTTCAGTAGCTTTTACTAGAAGAGTTACTGCTCTTCTGAGAGCGGGCGTACCTATCCTGTTCTCAAAACGCGACAGGGCATCTTTCATTTCACCGCCCCATTCCATGTCAAGCCAGACCCTCTTTACTTCACCTGACAACAATCCGACATCGGACCTCAAAAGGAGGCTGATAGCATGGTTTATCGGGATACCCATTTCATTGACTTCCGCAAGTCTCCTGAGAAAATCAGGCACAGCCCTATCCAGTTTTGCCAGTCTTCTCATCTTGTATTCATGGGCAAGTGAAACAGGAAGAATTGCAATGATCACAGACAGGACAATCTGTTTGTTCAGGTCGTCTGACATCAGCAAAAATGGGAGGGACATCAGTGGGACACTGAAAATAAATGCGTACGATGGTTTTTGAAGTACTGGAGCCAGGGGATTTTTTAATTTACCGATTATCTTTCTTCTTAATTTTTTATTGTTATAGTTCTTAAGGTTTGATTCATAATTCTCTTCATCTATTTCTTCTTCTTCTTCCGTAGAGTGTGATTTTCTCTGGGTTTCCCTGTTCACATAGTGAATACCAAGCTCTTCCTTAGGGGAAATGGAATCAATCAGCACTATTAATGCAATCGAACCCATTGGAAGTCCCAGATAGAGTGCATGGAACAGGTAAGAGGTCTGGCTGAGATTAAGGAGGCCAATAGTCACAAGTGTAATCATCAAAAATATAGGGACAGCAACAAATGCGACAACGTAAACTTCAGAGATTATTTCCAGTGTTTTGATAAACATTTCCTGGGTTTTTTTTGCATGTAGAAAATATTGTTCAGTCTTGACCGCAAAATACTGATGAATATTACTTCCTCCCTGTATCATGGGAACAAGATTCTCAAGAAAATCATGGAATGTTTTGGATGGCGTGGTCCGTGCAGTATTCTTCACGGCTTTAACAAGATCATTTCCCAGCAGTTCTACGTCCCTCACTATATAAAGTGCTTCAGTGGCAATCTCACCGTATATGTGAGGATTTTGTGCAAGTTCCCTGAAAGTTTCATATATAGGTGTCCCGCCTTTTGTCATCCCATAACAGAAAGAGGAAGCATGAGGAAGTAATACGTCTATTTTAGTTGCACGTGAATAAGCGATAAAACGCGGATATTGCAGATATGACCAGTAAACGATGTAGGCTGAAATTATCGGCAGGAGGATATATGTGATACCTGAGAAAATTATATTCTCATATGTACGGAGTATTCCAAATCCCGGTATGACTGACAAAAACTGCATTAAGTACAAAGATACGAGCACAACCACATAGGTCTGGACGGCATATAGAAATCCCTGTTCAACATACGTAGAGTAGTGGATATCCATCCTTGCAGCCCTGAGATTATGTATCAGATGATAATATTTATCAGAACGTTTTCTGGCATATTGCCTGACAAATCCTAAATTTATAACCGGACTATACATTCTGTATCTGACCCCCTTTCATTGTTCACCTGAAGCCAGAAGTTCCATTACTTTTTCAGGGTCCTTGACGTAAGCGTTTATCGACTGGATGAACTGGTTATAGTCCCTCATACCTCTTTCAAGCATAAGATCAAGGAACATTGTTCTCCGGCTAAGTTCTTTATCTATTTTTTCTTTGGTCCATCCCATTTTATTCCCGATATCCAGGAGTACCTTTGAGCCCTTGAATTCAAATGAATCTGTAAGAGGGTCCCATAAAAAAGTATCCTGCAGCTCGATGCTATCTGTTACGCTAGTAACTTCTGAAATATGTGAAGCTTTTCTTTTTTCAATACTATTTTCATATATATTGGACTGCATGGAGATGATGTCCAATGCACTGAACATGGCAGGCGGCACATTTATAGGAGGATTGGTAAACCTGTTAATTACTTCCCGCGGCGTTCCGGCATGGAAAGTGGAACATGTTGCATGTCCTGCATTCATTGCCTGGAAAAGCGTCTGGGATTCACGTCCCCTTACTTCTCCTACAAGAAGGTATTCAGGTCTTTGCCTTAATGATGCCCTTAAAAGGTCTTCAAGGTCAATGGTACCAATCTTGTTTACGGCTAGACCCTCTCTGGTTATTGTTGATATCCAGTTCTTATGAGGAAGGTTAATCTCCGGTGTATCTTCTAGAGTAACGATCCTGACACTTGTGGGAATAAAAAGACAGATCGCGTTTAAAGACGAGGTTTTTCCAGTAGCAGTGCCTCCACAGAAAAGAATGCTTTTCCCATGTTCCATACAGAACCAGAAATAAGACATCATTTCAGATGAGAAGGTATTCAATGCAATGAGATCAAGAGGTGTCAGCGGTACTTTCTTCTGCCGGCGTATACTGAATGAACTGCCTTTGGGACTAATATCGTGACCATAAGTAATATTAATACGGGATCCGTCACGCATGACTGTATCCAGTATGGGTGTTGATCTTGAAAGATGACGGGCGCTCTGCTGCGCTATGAGCGTGACGAAATGATCAAGTTCCTCGTCATTTGAAAATACAACATTGGTCTTTATATTTCCATAGGTTTTATGATAAACAAATATCGGTATGTTCACACCATTGCACCATACGTCTTCAATGTTGGAATCTTTCATGATCGCACTTATAGGTCCGAAATCAATGAAGTCACGTTTCAGGTAGTAGTAGATCTTTTCAAAGGTCCTTGCCTGGAGATCGAAGTATTCTGTAAGTGTATGCTTTGCGTTTTCCCGCAACAGCTTATACCTGTCAACAGAATCAAGCTCATTTCCGTCCTCTGCATTCAAAATAGTGAGCCTGTCACCCATAACATTATTGAATTCTTCAAGCAATGTTTTTTCGAATTTGTTCAGTTTTGGTTCTATTAAATAATAATATACGTTTCTCTTTTGCCTGTCTAATAATATAGAGATGAAACAATATGGCTCATCTACCCAGTAGCGCTCGATTTCCTCCATGTGTGGCGGAGGCAGGAATGAAACAAGATTATCTGTAGTTTCGGATTCAAGCAGTAAATCACCGTTGTTTCCTGATATGCGGCTTGAGATACCTTTCAGTACCTGTGGCTTTTCCGGTATGTGAGCTGATGAGATTATTTGCATTACTGAACTGTTGAATTTATTAATGATTGCCTTCATATCCAGAACCCCGTGTTTTTCGTTTTTTAGTTCAGTTAGCTAATTTTATTTCCTGAATTTGAAAACAGGAACTATTTGTTTCAGTCCGACTGATCCATGGCAAAAGCAGACCATTGGAACCTGCATACATGTGCAAAAACAAATGCAACTGCTGTATAGTCAGAACTGAAACTGCAATTTAATAGGAAATATGTATGACAGGTTCTATAAAAACCAGAGCATTTGGATTACAGATATTATCTTTAAAGATAACAGATGCAACTGCAGATTTTCATATGCATTTTAATTAAAAACGAAATTATGGTATTGTATTAAAAATAATTCATCATATGCTGAGAAAACGATGTGTAGACGTGTATCCCGGGTTGATCTGCACTATTACCTGTGACAATTGTTACAGGAATCCTGATCCCCGCACCAATTCCCAGATCAGTACCGTCAGATGATGCGGCGACATTAATTTTAAGGGAAATGTTCCCTGATGCACTGTCCGATGGAATACAACTTACAGTAACTTCTTTTGTCATACCCGGTGAAAGATCAAATCTTGACGAGGATATTATGATCTGACTTGAGTATTCGCTGTCCGTGTAAACCATATAACTTGAAAGGTCGTTTCCATTGTTAATGACAGTAATGTTCTTCTGTAAAACGCCATCTTTTAAATCAAACTGAAGACTATGCGGGGAAACACCAACAGACACGGCTGATGTGGTCTGCGTTAAAAGAATGACAGAAAGAATTGTTAATACAGATCTTAAGATCGTTTTTTTCAAGCCGGGATAATAACACACAAGTAATAATATAGTAGTTAATAATATATAAATTATAGAGCAAACAGTAATTAAAATTCTTTAATTCCGGGCTTTGTAGATTTTCTATTGACAAAAGTGATACATACATTGCCATTTTTCATTTCCACAAAAAAAACCTGCAAACTAAAAGCACAGTAACCATCCGCCGAAGGCGGCACATTCCTATGCTGATAATCTACAGAAGGCCTGCGAAAAAAGTATTTCAAGAATAAGCAGATTATTTTGTTTAGTCGTGTGGGAAAACGCCGGCTTTGCCGGACCCTCCGGGACCACTCAAGTTATTCATTACCACGACAGGTCAGCTTGCAAACTGATAACAAGCATCTACTTGCTGATGTACAAGATCATTTCAGTCTTTAGAATATTGACCTGAATAAATCGACCTGCTTACCTTAAAGTTTTAATGACAGGATTTCTACAGAGCCTAATTTCAAAAATGCTTCAAAATAGAAAAACGGAACCCTCAGGGTTCCATTACAACATTTGTGACAAAAATATTGTTTTCGGTATTCACATCAACCAATGCAAACTCAAATGTTTCACCAACCATAACTACCTGATGTCCAAACAGGTAACCTTTTTTACCTGCACTGTAAGATGAATTTTGCCATTCAATAAAACTGTATGTTGCCATTTGCCCGGGCTGTAGTGCAGTCTTTTCCTCTGCAGCACTCCTGGGAGACTGGTCTACAGGATAGAAAGTGAGGTTTTCCTTAGGAAGGAATCCTGTCATTTTAGGCAGACCATGAGATATCATAATTTTGATATCTTCTTTGTATATTACATCACCACCCATGTGCTTGATAACTATCAGTTTAT
The DNA here is from genome assembly GCF_963665675.1 of uncultured Methanolobus sp. NCBI lineage: Archaea > Methanobacteriati > Methanobacteriota > Methanomicrobia > Methanosarcinales > Methanosarcinaceae > Methanolobus > uncultured Methanolobus sp. The sequence continues at coordinate 2,783,354 of NZ_OY762426.1, forward strand.
CTGAAGCGGAACATGAAACATCAAAAGTTGCATGTGTCGGATCATCCTGGTTTTCCACGCTACCTGCAAAAGAACTAACCGCCGCTGCCAGAATAACAGTAACCACTATCATCAGCATCACACCTATTACAGGACTTACGGCATTTTCTGATTGCATACTTTTTCTATCAGCCTTCATGAGGACACCACCACATCTTTTGTGAAAATCACCTGATTAGTCGGAGTGTGAATTATTTTTATTGTAAAAACATCCCCGGGATGCAACGTGTCATCTGAAGGATCTAAAGGATCATCCCCCCAATCTGCAAACATTGCCTGCATAGCAGTCATTCTTACGTTATCCGGGTCTGGTGGCGTGATATATTCACCTGAATCAGGATCCCAATCTACATTAGGTTCATAATTGGCGTATTCATCTGCAATTACGGTCATTCCTGGCTCTAAGAGATATTCTCCGAAAAACTGACCTGGTTTCGGGAAATTTCCTAAATTCCAGAAAGGAGATACTCCGGTAAATGATCTGGTTTTTGTATTATTTACATTAGGCAAGATTTCCCTTGTCTTATATTCACCTTCTGCATTTGGATTTATAGTTACAATTTTCAAATCCTTTGAAGGTATTTTATCTCCGGTTACCATTGTGATGGAAATATAACTCGCATTACCATAAATTGAAGCAACGTCTTTTCTCATCTCTACATCAAAACTAGCTTTTGGAGCAACTTCTGAACCTTTCAGCATTCCTGTACTGTACGCACTGACAGCAGCTGCAAGGATAACAGTAACAACGACCATTAGCATTACACCTATTACAGGTGATGCAGCTGATGAATTTTTAGTCAATAAATTTGATTTTTTCATTTGTTCACCTCATGGCGATAATGTGATTTTGCTGGCATGGATAGTCTGGCCTGAATTTGTGTCAATGACGGTTACCGTGAATGGTTCACCAATCTCCACTTCCTGGTATATTTCATCCCCATCAAAAGTTATGTAGTCATCCGGCGATGTATATGTAAAATTCACTTTTGCCTCATCTCCCGGATTCAGGTAACTACTACTGGAAGAGAATGATATTTTATCTGCGTCTACATAGCCGGAAGTAGAAGGATACCCGGATTCAATCTCTACCCGTATGTCTCTTTTATCAATTGTGTCACCGCCCAGGTGTTCAAGAATAACACATCCGTCCTGAACCGATGCTTCCGTTATAAATGTCACCTGAGGCGCTCTTTCCTGGGATTGCATACTGTTAGCATAAGAACTGACAGCCGCTGCAAGGATTATTGTGACAACTATCATCAGCATCACTCCAATTACAGGCGAAACAGCTTCTGCATTTGAAAATATTCTACATCGTTTTTTCAATCATAACACCTCTACATCAGAATCAAAGATGGAATTGCCACTTGGTATGTGTACAAGAGTAACAGTGATGAAATCACCTGAACTGACATTTTGCCAGTCTGCTATAACAGCTTCTATTCCGCAGGCATCATCTTTGGGAACATCATCTTCATTGCCTTCAGCAATCATTACTACTCCCGGCTTGAGGACATAGTTTCCGAAATTAACTTCCTCATCCGTACCAAAATCACCCATCGCAGGATTACTCCAGTAAGGAGAAACACTGGGTATTGTTGGAGTGCCACCATTAATCAAATATGTATTTGATGAGTTCGGATAGACTTCTGTCATACTGAACTTGCTGTTGTCAACAGCATAAGTGGTGATAATCTTGAGATCCCTTGTATCAATAGAATCTCCGGTTATCTCTTTAATTTTCATAAAAGAGATATTCTCACCGCCTATGTCCACACCTTTTTTTATCTGTACTTCAAATGTTGCAGTAGGTGCTGTTTTTGTGACACCTGCAAGTCCACCGGCATATGAACTCACAGCTGCCGCCAGAATCACCGTGACCACCACCATCAACATAACACCAATGACGGGGGATGCAGCCTTATTATTGTTAATAACCGTGTTTCGTAGTTTCATATATTACTCCACCTTACAATATCAATAAAAAAATCTAAAGATAATTTTTCTTTACTAAAAGGGGGTCATAATTACAAGTATATAAAACAGATATATTGGATTAGAACTATTAGTTAAAAAGATAATACATAAATTATTTCATTGAGCCGATTAAAATAAAGAATAGAGAAGGAAAAATCCTTCTCATTAGCCAATTTAACTTACTTCAGCCCAGAAAACAAGCTTACCTTCCATAGAACCAATGCCTATGAAATCATCCGGAACATCCAGAGAAACCTGTACGGACTCTGTTGTTTCAGAGTCAACAACGTTTGAATATCCATCCCATGTCCCGGAGTTAAGCGCCAGTCCGTCTTCATAAAGACCTTTTGCAACATCTGTCACCTGTGCTGTTACTTTAGTATCCGTAGCACCCTTGTTCTTGATGTGAAGCGTATGTTCACTACTCTGTTCACCAGCAGATAAGGTACCGAAATTCAGTGCACCCGGAGTGACTTCAATTGAGATGGCAGGAATGATAGTTGCACTAAGGGAAACAGCAGTGGCTTCATAAGAATCATAATCGCCACCGCCCCCTTCAGCACCAACAGTAATGTAACCTGTTTCTGTTAACGAAGTGCTGTCGCTGCCATCAGATACAACCAGTTTTACCGTATACGTACCATTTTCAGTGTAGATGTAAACAGGATTTCTTTCTGTCGAATCTATTGTTCCATCGTTATCAAAGTCCCATTTCCATGAAGTGATAGTAGTCCCGGATGCAGTAGAAAGATCAGTAAATTTAACTGAAAGTGGCGCCTGACCTGAAGTAACATTCGCTGTAAAATCTGCTTCTAATGTAGTAGAACTACTGCCACTTTTAACAGAGATATAATCGCTTTTTGTTACAGAGTCACTATTACCGTTACCATAAGCTGTCAGTTTGACTGTATAATCTCCTGAACTGGTATATGTATGGACCGGATTCTGTTCAGTGGAATCAACATCTCCATCTCCATCAAAATCCCATTCCCAGGACACTGCACCGTTGGTAGTATCTGTGAACGTTACTGTTAAAGGTGCAGTTCCGGAAGTGACACTTGCAGAAAAACCAGCATCTAATGATACCGTAATGTAGTCTGTTTTTGTTTCAGTATCGCTGCCGTCTCCATCTGATACCCTTAGTGCTACTGTGTACACACCAGCTTCTGTATATGTATATTCAGGATTCTGTTCAGTGGAATCAACATTTCCATCTCCATCAAAATCCCATTGCCAGGATATCGCAGAAGTTGAAGTGTCTGTAAATTTTACTGTCAGGGGCGCGTCACCTGATGTAACATTTGATGTGAAACCAGCAGCCACATCAATAACTGTGATTTGATTGTCCCCAGCTATGATAACATCATCAACTCCATATGCAGAAGCAACACCTGATATCGGATAAGTCCCAGCTTCAGCATCCTCTGGCACAGTGAGATCATATATTACTGTTTTGTTCTTACCCGCTTTCAGGGATCCTGACCATACCCATTCCATTGTTTCATACTTAAATGTACCAGTATCCGATACTTCAGTCACTTCCCAGCCAGATGGAATATTCTCTTCGATTGCCGGAGCAGGTAGATATTGATTAGCAGTCAATACAACTGTAACTCTTACCGTATCACCTGCACATACTTCATCATCTGATAGCGTCCTGCTAGCCGTATATTCTCCTGCAGCCATGGCAGGCATCGCAAGCATACTCAGCAAAAAGAACGTAATCATAAGAATTGAAAAAATTCTTTTTGGGTTTTTAGAATTCATGTTTTCTCCTATATTGTTAAAATAATTGTTTAGCCTTCTAGCCACTCATGAATAAGTTCTTGTAATCGGTCAGTTGTTACTACTTCTCCGGATTCTGTTGTTGAAATATTATCTAGCCAATAGTGAATAGCTTCCTGAAGTTCATCAGTAGTTATGTTAACCCCGTTTTCTGAAGTGGAATCATCCCAGATATTCCAGTCATCATGAGTTGCAACATCGATATAAGCATCTTTTACCTCAGTATCAGTTCCTTCATCAGTAGTTATTTTTAAAGAGACAGTATATTCTCCGGCATATTCATACACATGAACCGGATTTTGCTCAGTAGAGTCAATAACCCCATCATTATCAAAATCCCACTGCCATCCGGTGATATTACCTACTGACACATCTGTGAAAGATACGGATAGGGGTACGTCTCCTGAAGAAACGTTACTTGTGAATTCTGCACGTGAACCAGAGAGTGAACCATAAGCATACACCTTGCCATCTTTTCCAACCGTATACAGAATACTTTCGGAAATTGCAGGACTGGCACCCCCACCTGAAGAACTCCATACAGTATCCCCGGTATATGCATCAAAGGCATAAATAGCAGTATAATTATACATGGAGGGATCCATTTCCCCCACATAACACTTGCCATCGGCTACTACAGGAGAACCTGTCCAGCCACCGATACCACCATAGTAACTTGCAGTCGTACTCCAGATCTCTTCACCTGTTACAGCATTAAAACAATATGATTGAAGTTTACTATAGTCGGGACAACCACCACAAACATAGACATTCCCGTATGCAACCGCAGGACATGAATCCGTCCTTTGTATTGTCTTTCTCCAAAGGACTGTCCCATCATATTTATCAACAGCATAAATGTCCCCGTTGCCGATCCAGTTATAGGTTGTGAAATACAGGATATCATTGTAAACACTTGCAGTTCCGGATGCATCGTGTCCTGTGGGAGTGCTCATATGCCAGATAGTCTCCCCGGTTTCGGCATCTACGCAGTAAACGTCACCTGAGGTTTCAAATTTACAACAGGTAAGATATACCATTCCATCAGAATAAGCCGGGGTACCCATTGCAAGACCGTTTACAGATTTAGTCCAGATCGGTGTTCCGTTTTCTTCATATGTACAATGATAACGATAACCGGCATAATCGCCCACATATCTTTTACCGTTTACAATCAGATCTCCTCCATTTACGGAATCCGATCTTGCACAATAGACATTTCCTTCATAGTAGCAAGGAGAAGCCCACGAACCCCATGCTGTGCACCCTCTTCCGAATGTACCTATTGTCTCCCCAGTATACATATCAAGACCTGTTACAGAAGAATCATCATCCCCTGAAGATGACATGACAGAATCACCACAGTTAACAAAAACCGTGCCTTCTGCAACCACCGGGGAAGAACTTCCAATTGCATTGATATCATCGCTTACCCACAGAAGAGTTGAGTCATTCGGAGCATCACCAGGATAGTAACCTGTATGTTGCTCGTCTTTATGGAACTGGAACCAGTCTTCATCAATATCAACACTTTCAGAAACAATTGTTGCTGACATTTCATTGTTAGACTCCAGAGTTTCCTCTACATTGTCCTCAATATCAACGACAGCTTTCAAACTGATATCTCCTGATGGAGGCAGCAATGTGAATGAAGCCTGAGTACTGCTGCCTGCAGGGAGATATGGTATTACTTCTTCTCCAAGAGATTCATCATCATAATAAAGAACCACTTTAAAAGAATCCGCATCTGTTTCACCGATGTTTGAAATATTTACTCTTATTCTGTTTGGCTGGTTAGCTACCAGTGATTTGGTGTATAATGAATCCACTACCAAGTCCACTGGTTCTGAGGCGTCAATGTAAGTCTCAAACGTACTTGCCAGAGGGTATGAATCAGTTCCTGCTCCGGAGGGAACAGTATATGCACTGTCAATTATGCCATCGTCATTTACATCTGATCCGCTGTCATCCCAATAATTGCCCAGATAGCTTGAAAAAGATTTATCATTGTAAGTATAAGTTATAAATTCAGGAGAGTTCCATTCTATGGAAGGCGGGTTCTTTGCTATAATATGTTCTTCATTATCTATGAAGTCATTCAGATATATTTCATTCCCGCTACCTGAACTCCATATATATATACCGTATTTGTTCTGCTGGAAAACATTATTGTATACGACACTATTATCACTGTTTGTATAAAGTGAGAGACCGGCACAATTATTATTTATAAAAGTATTTCCATGATAGGTACACTCATCACCCAACCCATAAACTGCAAAATAAGTTCCGGTACAATTAGATACAATGTTATTTTGGAAAAGAGTGTTGTCTTCCTTGATATAAATACCTGTACTGTATGTAAGTCCCTCAAATTTGCATTTGCTAATTTCACAACCAGTGGATTTAACTTCGACACCCTTAGGACTGTTGACTATAGTCACACCTTTAAGGGAGCAATTTTCAGCACTCATTTTTAAGTTCGAACCCGAAAGATCGAAAATAACTTCATTAGCATTTTTTCCTACAACTGATAAACCTTTTTTGCTGAAAGACACCGCAACGGTGTAACTGCCGGGGTTAAGATAAATTACGTCGTTTTCACGTGCCTCCAACAATGCTTCCGAAAGAGTGGAATCATTGTAAGCCTGCAATACCGTAGCACCCGACGGGACAATAGTGAGTGATAAAATAATAAACATGAATATCGTTAAAATCCAGCTCCGCATTTGTAAATCTCCTTTTACGTATGGTCCTGTAATGATACTGCTTCTGAGACGATTCAGGTATAGTAAACGACCAATCATCCGGTGAAAAGATTCGGCCGGGCCTTACAATATTACCAGCTGGATTTCCCCCTACAGCTGCTTTTTTGAGTCACACTGCATAATATGAACGCATGCGTTGAAGCAGATTATCATTGCTTTTTCATTTATTGATTTATGGGATATGTTTCACCTTTTATGACTATGGTCGATTTCCCGACCAGTTAACCATTTATCACGTGTGATATCTGAAAGTATATAAACATGCGATTTGCAATTACAGTTGTTACCATTTTAGATTATAGACTGTATAAGATGATGAATGGTTTAAACAAAAAAAAAATTTTCAGCATCTTTGCATAAATGCTTACATATATTATCCAAAATCAAATATTTATAAACATTGAAGTAATTGTAGGTATGCGCAAAATGTCAGAAGAAATCATTGAATGAAGTAGTAAAAAGAAAAAGTGGCTTTCAATGATTATTTCTTTCTTCAGGACAGGTTTGCGAGAGAGGTTAAATAAATGAAAACAGAAACAATCGTAAGTATATTTGTAGTTGCACTTCTCAGTGCAATGATGGTTGGTACTGCCGCAGCAGAGCCAACCGCAATATTTGACGGAAGTATTGGGTTATATGACGGAACATTTACTTTTGTGCCAGGTAACGATCCTTCAGCCAACTACAGTGTTGACATGATGACAGCCATGGGCGCACTTGATGCAGCTTCAAATGGCCTGGGTGGCGGGTTTGAATATAATGCAACTGATACATATTACCCACTATATGGCTCTTTCGTGCTTGAAAGCATTAATGATATAGAAAATGAGTGGGATACACAAACCAACTCAGGAACATCATGGTTCATTTATGTGAATGATGAGCTGACAAACTTGGGTATTCCCCAGAATGAGATCGAGATTGGAGACCAGGTAACTTACCTTTACGCCCCATATGAATACACACCATCATATGAACTGATTATCGACACTGAAAATGCAACCCACATTGTCAACATAATTGTAGAAGAGTCTGTAGCACTCTATAATGGAAAAATTGGATTAGAAGACGGTACATTCACTTTTGTGCCCTGTAACAATGCTTCAGCTAGTTACAATGTTAACACAATGACAGCTATGGGTGCCCTTGACGCAGCTGCAGAAGAAGAAGGCTTTGCCTATTGTGCATCTGATCTATATTACCCGCTATATGGCTCTTTCCTCCTTGAAAGTATTGAAGGAGTTGAAAATCAGTGGGATACAGTTACCAATTCAGGAACATCATGGTTCATTTACGTGAATGATGAGCTGACAAACTTGGGTATTCCCCAGAATGATATTGAAGTTGGCGACAAGGTAACATACATTTACGCTCCATATGAATACACGCCATCATGGGAATTGATTGTGGACACTGAAAATACAACATACCTTCTTAATATGGATGTCAGATCAGCAGACCCTGAAGTAAATATCGAAGATATGCAGGACTATGTTGATGGCACAAGTGCTCCTGATTGTGCAAAGTTAATTCTTGACACAAGACTTGACGGTGTAATCCGTTCCCTGGACCGTGGCCATGACAGAGTAGCTGTCATTAAGCTCAGGAGTTTCAAGAGAGCTGTCGACAGACATGAGGACTGGGGCAACCTTACCTCTGAAGAAGCTGACTACCTGAAGTCAGAAGCTGATTTCGTCATTGAACAGATACTGGATTGAGAAGGATAAATATCCTTCTTTTTTTTTTTGGTAAACAAAAAGGACACTTGTTTTATTGCCCACGCTGCCTGAATAAGCAGTGTAATGGCAGTGCTTCATTGGTTTTGTCAAGATTTCAGTGACGTTACATAGACGCAATGATGATGACTGAACATGTAGTCACCAGCATATCGTCTTTAACAGATTGTGTTCCGGATTTCTGAATACAACAAAAAAATCCATGATGATTTTTCAACCTTTAGTGACTTTACCAGCTTGGAAAACACCATTATTGTCTAACTGTGAAAATCCTCTGACTGCAAGTAATTTTGTAAGTCATGGAAAATTCGATATGTTACCCTGAATAACGGGTATTTCGTAGAAATATGAAGGATTGGATATCATTTAAATAGGTTTTCTACGAGCCGTTTTTTGGTTATATGAGGTAGCATAAATGAGCACAGATGTTAAGCTTTTACAAGGAAATGATAATCTGGCTCTGTAGAATTCCTATTGATAGGGGTGATACAGGCATTGTTCTTTTTCATTTCCACAAAACAACCTTCAGCTAAAAGTACAGTAAACATCCACCGAAGGCGGCACATTCCTATGCTGCTACAGGAGATTATTGCTTTTATGCTGATAATTCTACAGAAGGCCTCAAAGAAAGTATTCCAGGGTTATGCAAACTGTTTTTCTTCTTCTGGGAAAACGCCGGCTTCGCCGGGTCTGGATAATTCAAGTTATTCATACCTACGATAGATCAGTTTACAAAGTAATAACAAGCAACTATTAATGTACAGAAGATAGTTCCATCCATTACAGTGTTTTAGACTGTTGACCTGAAAAAATCGGCCTGCTTACCTTAAAGTTTTAATAACCTCTACAAAGCCGAGAAAATAAAATCGAAAGTCGGTATTCTGATACCTTTATAGAGATGAAAGGACCATGCATGTATAGAAGGCTTCAATATTTCATGGCCCATATTGAAAAAGAAATGACAGCAAAACTGTAGTACTACTGCCATCCAGTTCAATTAGTCTCCAGCCAGTTGTGTATAAGCTCCTGCAGGCGGTCGGTAGATATGGATGAACCGGTAACTGGTGCCGGCTCATCGTTAAGCCAGATATGAATTGCCTCCTGCAGCTCATCGGTGGTCATAACCTCGCCCCTGTCGGAAATCGGATCGTCCCAGTAATTCCATTCGGCCAGTCCGAAGACATAACCATGGTCATTGCCGTAGAACAGGCGACCGTCTTTAATGGAAACACCATGAAGAGTATATTCATTTGTTTCTTCAGGTGGCTCATATGTCCACCTGACATCCGGTTCCGTATTACCATCGAAATCCCTTAGACAATAGACAGTTGCATTTTTCATATTACTTGTAAAGTAAATATATATCTCCCCGTCTCCGTCATCATATGCGGTGGATATTGCCGGAGAAGCCTGAACCCCGCCGTTTGGTGTATAATTCCATATTTCAGACAGATCGGAAGAATCCAGGCAATAAAAAGTCCCCGGGGGGTCAAATTTACCGGTTCCTACATAAACCCTGCCATTATAAACTGCAGGTGTACTGGTGCCTGACTCAAGTCTTATCTTATGCACGTCAGAAGTATCAAAAGATCCTCTTTCTTTCAGGATTAGGGATATACAGTATCCTGATTCTGTAAAAGTATACAGGCGTCTGGTTTCCGGCTCGAACGTGATTGAACAACGTATATCCTCACGTAAGCCGCCAGGGATGTCAAAAACTTCCTTAATGTCGATTTCATCTATCACTTCGCCTGAATATTTATTTACGGATGTGATGTTACCATTGTCCCCTGCGTACACAAGACAGTTACCAACGATAGCCGCACCTGCCCAGTAATATCCTTCCTCCTCACCACTTGGAAGGGACCAGCGTTCAGTACCGTCTTCGTTGTAACAGTAGTACTTGCGACTGGCTTCCCCTACCCCGTACCACTCACCAAAATAGATCATTCCATTGTCATAGGTGAGCGGGGTGTTTATCTGGACTGAATCAATATTCCCGGTACTGATGGTTACATTCCATAGCTCCTCACCCGTGAGTGCATCATACGAGTAGAGCTGGCTAAAAGCACCTACGAACAGCTTGCCGTTGCCGTATGCACAGGTTCCCAGGGGTGATGTGATACCTTTTCCTTTTACTATTTCACTTGTCCAGTTGATTTCCCCCGTGTTCCTGTCAAGGGCAAAGACTTCCCCCAGAGCGACTGCGTAAGCCAGATCCCCTACGACCAGAACTTCGGAATCAATTCCATAGGCACCAGGTATACCATAGGTGTAGGTTACCCAGGATTCCAAATCATCTGGTTTTTGCACGGGAGCCCTGTCAGTTGTTATACCACTGTTATAATAATCTTTCTGGAAGCAGGACCAGTCAGTGGATGTGAATTTCGGTTCAGCCAGCACTTTGACATCCGTGTCCCCTGAAACGTCGTACATATAATCAACTATCGGAAATGCGTCCTCACTGGCGGCTATCGAACCCGATATGAGATAATCGCCACCTCCTTCATCGGCAGGGACTGTTACATTGTATATTATGGTTTTTGTTTCCCCTGAATATATATAGTCAAGCCCGGCAAGCCATGAAATCAAATTTGAATTAAAACTCCAGCCACCGTTTTGCACCGTCTCGACAACCCAGCCGCTTGGAACATCTTCATCAAGAGCACCAGCGATCATATCTTCGTCACCGCATGTAATAACAACCGTGACCTGAAATGTCTCCCCGGGTTCTACCGAAGAGTTATCTATCGTCCTGACAGCAGTGATTGTATCAGCCTGCACTGCCGATGCCAGCATTATACAGGATAATAGCATAAATCCAAATAATATACATAATTTTCTGAGTCTCATAAGGTACCACCAATTTTTATCATTTTAAGAAATCAGGTGCGTTTTCAACTGACAGTTGTTTTTTTTCTTATATATAAACATTTAAATCTGCCTTAAACATGTATGCAAAAAAGATAACAATTGTGTAAAAAACGAATCTTCCATTTGTTCAATACCTTATCAAAATTCGTAGAAAAAAAGAAAAATAAACACCCGTTACCGGGCATCTACCTCTTCGCTCCATGAGACATTGCCTGTGTTTATATCAAGAGCTGTCAGATAGCTGCTGGTCTCATTGACACAGTTGACAAAAACCTTATCCTCGGCTATCACCGGTGATGAAGAAGCAATAGCCAAAATCGCCGGACTGTTCCATCGAATATTATTATTGTCCGGTGCATCAGACGATGTGTTTCCTGAGCACTCCACATCCTTGTGGAACTGGTGTCAGGTACCGGCTGTGCTTTCCTCCGCCACGGCCGGTAAAATCAGTATAATCAAACTCAAAAAGAAAAACAAAATAGTCATTTTTTTAATCGTCATAATCTCCAATAACTTAAATCACAGACATTCTCAATCAGCCACAATTTATTGGAATGAACCTGTCTTCTGACCTGGATGGCCCGGTATATAAAAACAATATTTTTGGGCTTTGTAGAAATCCTGCCAATCAAACTTTAAAGTAAGCAGGTTGGTTTGTCAGATTGATATAATCCATCGTCTTTCATGAATTACTTTAGCAAACCGAAGGGTCCGGCGAAGCCGGCGCTCTTCCCCATAACTAAAAAAGATTAGCTTAACGCCATGGTATATTTTTTGCAGGAGTTTTCTAGCACTCCCTGCATAAATTATTAATCAGTGTGAATAATATTCAGTATAGCAACATCGGAATGTGCCGCCTTCGGCGGATGCTTACTTTGTTTTTACCTTGCAAATTGTTTTTTGGAACTAAAAAGAGCAAAGTTCATGTCACTAATATAAACAGGATTTCTACAAAGCCTATTTTTGATAACAATGTTATCAACCGGGATTGCAAAATAAATTCCAGATAAAACAGACACTGTTGATCTGATTTATTTATAAAACAGTGAAAAAATGATACAAAATAAAAAAAGGAAATCTTAAGAAGATTTCCTAAAAATACATTTACTCAGTCAGACCTACTTGAAGCAACCGAGATATTTAGCATCGTTACCGAAAACGATGTACCCGTCTACGATGGCTACGCCCTGAAATGTATATCCCAGAGGGCCAAAGGTACCAGTAACAGCCACATACTCGCCGTATTCATCGAAACTGACGCATGACGAAGGTGCAGTTGGCCCATTTACAGTCACGTATACATAATCATTCCCATTAGGAGCATCATAGACAACAGGGGATCCTTTTATACCTCCCCAAGAATTAGTAAGGTCGTAAGAATCAGCCAGATACAGTCTTGCTTTTTCGCAACAACTAATAGTAGCATCATCATCTACTACATATACAAAATCGCCTGCAACGGTTGGTGTGGTTGTCATTCTGGTACCGACGTTAACTTCGTCTGCATTAGAGAATGAACCGTTGGATGTATCGAAATCGTATTTTAACAGATAACCACCTGTAGTGGTTAAAAAGATGCACTCACTGTCTTCGTCGTAAGTGATACCACTACGTATCTGGCCACGTCCTGCATTGACGGAGTCAATAACTGTTCCATCACCATCTTTCTCGAAGGAACGGACAAATCCATCATAACATCCAATGACTACATAGTCCCCGATAATAGCAGGTGTTGCCGTGAAGAAACCAGCGTTAGAATTATGGTAGTTCCATTCAACTAAACCGGTACTGGCATTAAGGCATGTTAAATCACCCGCATCAGTAGTATTAGAACCAGAAACGTAGCTCGATACGTAAACCTTAGCATCGGCATATTTGATACCGCTGTTGAACTGGTGGTTGGCAGGGAAGTCAGACGCGTTGGTGTTAGACCATATTGTTTCACCAGTTACTCCATCAATTGCATGTACACCTGTAGACGTACTGGAGTTACCGTTTGACAGGGCTACGAACAGACGATCATTAACAGTATCGTATGCTGCCGTGCTAAATTCAATGGCACCGCCGCCTACCTCAGTGTTAATCCATACAGGCTCACTATTATTCACAGCACCTGTCAGGTTGTATGCATAAACATATCCGTTACAATATATATCATAAACAGTACCATTAGCTATTATAGGTGCGCTTTCCCATCCAAACCAGCCACCTCCCCCAATAGTATCATTCCATACCGGGTTGATTGTGGCTGTAGTCGTGTCAGGAGCAGTACCATCCACTACAGCATTATTGTAGTTGTTCTTCTGGAATGATGTCCAGTCAGAAGCACATGCCGCTGAAGACATACCCAGAATAAGTCCTATGCTTAATAAAAGCATGGAAACAGTTCTCTTTGTCATATTTTAATACCTCTCTCAGGTTATGTTCTTGTTTTACAGTAAATAGGAAATGAAACCCATTTGTCTGAAATTATTGGTCTCCCGGACTAACCCACTATTCAGGAGCCAAATAGATTATTAACCAACAAACTATATAAGGTACTTAAAAATAATAATATTTATTAGCTAAACAAATAAAGATGGATGGCTTTGAAAAATCAATCACATTATTGGCAATAATTTCTACCACAACGCAAATTGCCTGATTTCTTTTGTTTTTTAAATAGTAGTCCACATTTCATCAACTTCAAATTGTCCAACCTGATTTCGTTCAGGAGGAGATCATTGATTTATTCTGCATGAATAGCTAAATAATCAAATAAATGGCAAATAGTATCGTGATGTTGCTTAGTAATCCTTTCAACGATACAACATTATTCTTTTCGCATAGAAGTTTACATATAAGGATTATTTATTCTTTAGGAAGATGCTTGTGATACAGAGGGATGTTTGCTGTTTCAACAAACCATGACTTACAGTGCTTACTTTTCTAAGATTCGTAAGGCACCACCTGTTTTTGTTTTTCGGCTCTGTAGAAATCCTGCTTATAAAAACGACACAAACATTCCTCATTTCCGCAAAAAGGACCTTCAAGCTAAAAACAAAGTAACCTCCGCCGAAGACGACACATTCCTATCTGTCATACAGAAGATTATTACAAAGATTATTGCATTTATACTGGGAATTCTATGGAAGGGTTATTATGAAAGTACAGGATATTTTCAGGTTATTTAATATTGCCTTGCGGGAAAACGCCGGCTTCGCCGTACCCTTCGGGATCAATCAAGCTATTCATGGCCCACGATGGATCATGTTGTCCTGACAAAACCGGTCTGCTTTCCTTAAAGTTTTAATGACAGGATTTCTACAGAGCCATTTTTTTCAGGAAATTAAAAAATCAGATGCATTTTCATGACACTGTTTTTCTCCTTTATATAATCATTTGAATCTGCCTTAAACATGTATGCAAAAAAGATAACAATTGTGTAAAAAACGAATCTTCCATTTGTTCAATACCTTATCAAAATTCGTAGAAAAAAAGAAAAATAAACACCCGTTACCGGGCATTTATTCAAAGTGTATTTTTATTGTTCTTATACGTCTGCACCTTCAGGACACTCAGCGTTCTGGACCCAGTAGTGCACCAACATCTGTAATCTGTCGGTTGTGACGTATTCGTCAGAGAAACCAGGAACAGTGAGGTCTTCGAGCCAGCAGTTGATGGCTGACTGCAATTCATCTGTGGTGATGTAAGCTCCACCATCGGAATCGACATCATTCCATGGGTTCCAGTCGGTATCGGATACGTTCACATTATTGTCACCGACTACAGGAATGTCGTCATGATCCGTATCGCCTACATATGCAGAGCAAGTACCTTCAACAGGATAATCTCCACCAGCCGCAGTTTTCGGGAGGGTAAGAGTATATACTACTGTCTTGCTTTCGCCTGAATCCATTTTATCTGTCCAGACCCACTCATAGCGGTTAGTTTCATTGAGGTTCTGCTTAAAGACAGCCTCATCATCCTCAGAAGGAGTTATTGTCCAGCCTGCAGGAATTACCTCTTCGAAAGTAAGGGAATCAATGTCTTCCCTTGCCGTAAGGGTTACTGTTACCTTAGTAGAGACCAGATCGTAATTGGTGAGCAGTTCTTCATAGAAGTTCTGGTTCTTGATGTCTCTCTGG
The DNA here is from genome assembly GCF_963665675.1 of uncultured Methanolobus sp. Classification (NCBI taxonomy): domain Archaea; kingdom Methanobacteriati; phylum Methanobacteriota; class Methanomicrobia; order Methanosarcinales; family Methanosarcinaceae; genus Methanolobus; species uncultured Methanolobus sp. The sequence goes on from NZ_OY762426.1 coordinate 2,798,663, forward strand.
GCAATGACAGGATAGTCAATTTCGTTTGCTGTCAGGTGAATTGCATAGAGTGATCCGGCAATATCTTCATCCGTGCCAACGGTTGGAGCATAATAGAAGCTTACCTTGCTGTCATTAACAAGAGTGTTGGCTACATTTCCAAGTCCTGTTTCACACTTTACATCATTTATGTAAATGTACCAGTTATAATAAACTTCTGTTGCACTATATGGTTCATTATCGATTCCAGCCATACCATCTATCCAGAATGAACCCATGCTTCCATAGTACCTGTCAGACGCTTCGAATTCAATTCCACTTGCAATAAGTACGCCGATATCTGTCATAGAATCGATAGTATACTCTTCATCAGGGTTGTCATATGGAGTGTACTTGTAGGTCTCACCAGCTACCTGGTCCACTGTCATATCTGCAAGAGTCTGCATTGTGGTAAAACCACCGTCTTCCATCGGAGCCACCAGCGGATAGCTGTCTGTTCCCTGGTCACCGTGGTCAACAGCTGTGTCACCGATTCCGTCACTATTGTTATCTACTCCGGTGTAGTCGGAGTAGTAGTTACCAAGAGGTCCGTTCAAAGTTACGCCGTTGAGAGTATAATCCATTGCAGGAGACTGCCAGGTAGAAGCTGTTGCGCTTCCGGATCCAGCCATCCACGTAGCTACTGTGCCCACATCAATGAACTCATTGAGATAGATGGTAGCAACACTGTCACCGGTGAATCTTATTGCATTAGTGCATGAATCAAATGTGTTCTCATATATCGGAGTATCAGACAAAACTCCTCCACTATTCACTTCAATAGCAGGGTTACCTCCGATAAAGGTATTGCCTGTTACCTCCGGATAACCCACTATAGTAAGATAGCCACTTCCAGTGTTGTTAAAAACATTGTTCCGGAGGATAATTGCGTCTTCTTCTTCTGCCCTAATAGACATCATTCCAAAATCGAAATTGAACTCATTATTCTCAACTAATACAGTATCTCCGGAAGGTATATTAGCTATAGTGGAGAATCCAACTCCAACACAATTTCTAATTGTACCGTTACCCCCGTCAACCTGAATATTCTTCGAGAAAGTAGAATTCTCAAAAAGGAAGGCTCCGACTAAAGTTGGCATACCAGCAGTTATTTCACAATTTTTGATAGTTACATTTGTGCATGTACTGCCACTACTCACCCGACCTTCCATTGTGAAATTTTCTAAATAAACCTCAGTATTGTCTACCTTGGATCTCAGCCTACCATTACCAGTTATAGTAACCGTCTCGCGCGAGTCACCTATGATAAGAATTGTTGGAATATACATATCTACAGTACCTGTAAGAGTATAGGTCCCTTCATGCAGGTAAATGATTTCTCCCTCTGTTACATTATTTAAAGCGCCTACAAAGCTGTCACCGTCATAGAGATGAATTCCGGGTGCTAAGCCGCCTGTCACGGTGATGTCTGTCTGTCCGTCTACTGTAGAACTGATATCAGTAGGAGGCATCTCATAGGTGGTACCTTCTATCAGTCCGGAAACCGAGTAAGTACCTGTACTGGTGGAACTTGATGTGAGGTCATAGACAATTGTTGTCGTGTAACCGGGTGAGAATGTATCGGCAGACGGTCCCAGCCATGAGCCATCAACCGTCTCCGACGCAGACCAGCCACCATTATCTACCGTAGTAAAAGACCATCCTGCAGGAATGGTCTCATCCAATGAGACAGCACCTAAAACTGTGCTTCCACCCACTGTTATGTCCACAGTGACCCTGACAGAGTCACCTGCACTAATATCTGTTGCATTAAATGATCTGGATGCTGTTATATTGCCATCAGCAAGTGCCGTAGATGCCATAAGAGCAACTGACAGCAGGGATACCAGCATCAGTAATCCAGCTATTCTTAATGTTTTCATATTTTGTACTCCACTTAGATTTTTTTTATATTCAAAAACATGGAATCAGGTGTTACCCTGATTTCCACATGTGTTCACATGGCTGCGCTGAACTTCCAGTATACAATCATATTCCGTATTTCTGTATTCGATAGCACATGCCCTGTGCCCGGACCCGGTTCACTGAATTTCCAGTAGACTATGGCATTGCGGATCTCTGTAAGTGTGATGACCTGTCCGCCCGGGGAATTCTTATCGTTCCAGTCGTTCCAGTCACCACCGATGCAGTAAAGGTAACCTGCATCCGTTCCGTAGTACACATATCCTTCTGACAGTGCAACGCCCTGCAGCACATATGAATCATCATCGGGAGGATTGTACTCCCAAATGAGCGTTCCAGTCGTGTTGACACAGTACAGTGAACCGTTCACCGTCTGGGTCGTAAAGTAAAGGAGCGGATCGTCCGCATTGTAAGTCGAAAGTACGGGAGATGATTTCACGCCCCCATCTGTGGCAAACGACCATTCGACATACCCGTCAGCGTCGTCGACACAAACAAAGGCACCAGCGTCACCGTGCTCACCTGTACCCACATACACCTTGCCTTCATAGATCACAGGCGTGGATGTACTGAAGCCCACCATACTGCTCCAGCCATCGTCCTGGAAAGTACCGGTGGAACTATCGAAACCAACCTTCCAGAGATAACCTTCGTCATTACCCTTGTCAGAGGTAAAGTAGAGATAACCGTCCTGATAGACCAGCGAAGAGCGCAGCCTGCCCGGGGCGGCCACGGCAAACTCCGGATCTGTACTCAGGTCCATCTCATCAGCCAGGGTTCCGTTTGCCGTATGCAGGCTTACAAGAACGCCCTCCTGTACCGGATAGGTAACATAGTCCCCCACCACTGCAGCACCGGCCCAGATGAAACCTGCGGAGTTGTTGTGAGCGTGTCTCCACACCTCATTGCCCATGTCATCAAAGCAGTACATATACTTCGTACCTTCCGACGCGCCCAGCCCGTCGGCCACGTATATTCTGTGATCGTGATATGTCACAGGTGTTTCGAAACCTTCGTCAGTGACTTCACGCTTCCACACTTGTTCAAGTGTATTTGCATTAAAAGCATAGAGATCGCCGCCGTTGGTGGCCACGAAGATCATCTCTGCCTCGCGAGACGTGAGATCAGGATAGAGAGCATAACCATAAGCAGGAGTGGAAGTCTGCAGCACACTCGCTTCAACCTCCTCTGACCATACATATGTACCGTTATACTTATCATAGCAACCCAAGTATCCGCCGGAAGAGAATGAATATATACGGTTTCCTGCAATGATTGGTACGACGTCAACACCACCGGTGAAATTGCTGTTGTTCCATATTTGTACCGGTTCATCGTCACTGGGTCCGTAGTTGGCTGTTATCCCTGTGTTCGTGCTGTTCTGATTGAACTGATACCAGTCCTCTGGTTCAGGATCAAAGGTAGTTGTATCGTAACCCTGCATCCAGACTTTATCTACGTTGTTTGACTCCCCACCGGATATCCCTTTTACCTCCGGAGTATCATCGTCGACGTCGACCGTTATGTAAACATACCATATAGTACCAATAGTGGTATAGTCTCTAAAGTATATGGTATAATTTTCACCGGGTTCTATCGCCGGGATTGCAATAATCTGACCAGAAATGTGACCTGAATTCACAGATACGTTACACGGATTAGAAGCCTTGTATCCCTGGTTCTCTATGACTACCGGTACACTATACTCCAGCCCTTTATAGCAAGCCATCTGATATTCCTGTGGCACCAGATCCGCATCCGCATCGATTACCGTGACCGTCTTGGAATTCTGGTTGTTCGACGGATCGGTATCCCCGGTGAATTCCGCAGTTACGGCAATATCATAATCCTTTTCCTCGGTGGGCGTCCAGGGGAACTCAACACTTTCGTAATGTCCTCCGGCAACACTGATTGTAGTGCTGTTATCCGGCGAACCGTCAATAAGCAGGGAAATCGTAACGTCACCTGCACAAGAGCTACCGTTGTTTCTCACCGTGGCAGTAATGGTATTTTTATGATTGTAGTATGACGTAGCACTAACAGCGGTTACATTGAGGTCTACCGTATCAGAACCTCCACCGTAACAGTACACCTTACCGTCATCGTCTATGGTAAAGACTTTGCCGTCGTATACCGCAGGCGAGGAGCCTCCTTCTGCTCCTTTCCAGAGCAAGTCCCCGGTATATGCATCTATGGCATAGAGGTGCTCATATCCGAAACGCATGCCTCCACCGGATGGTACCTCCCTGCCTGCAAACACCTTACCGTCAGCAACGGCAACCGAATTGGTCCATGCTCCGATCTTTTCACCCGCTTCAGTCTCCCATATTAGACTGCCGTTTGTCCCGTTAAAACAGTACACCTGCCCTGCCTGGTAGCCGCCTGCAACATATACATTACCGTAGGCAAGAGCTATTGTAGAATCGGTGGTCTTTATTGCATTCTCCTTACCCCAGATGACAGCGCCTGTGTCAGCATTAAGGGCATATATGTCTCCGCCCTCACCATCATAAAAATCATAGGTTGCAACATAGACAACCCCGTCGGCAACAGAAGCACTGCCCCATAAACCGTTTTCAAAATCGCACCTCCAGTACTCATGACTCAGGTCGTCCGCATCCACACAGTAAAGGTATCCTTCACGAAGTACATCACTTTCATTGTAATACTGGTAGCTTACGCTTGTAAGGTACAGTTTTCCGTTATAATAGGCAGGTGACCCCTGTGCCCGCGGACCCTCCGAACCGCTCTGGAAAACCTGGAAACTTCCCAGCAATTCGCCTGTTGTTTCATCGTATGAGTAATAGTGTGCACCCTGCCAGTCCTCCACAAAGACCTTACCGTCAGCAACAGCAGGCCCTCCGTTACAGGAAGCCTGTCCACTAGGTCTTTTATCCCATAATATGTCATGGGTTGAGGCATCAAAACAGGTAATGTTTGCCCCCATGGACACAAAGACCTTACCGTCATCGTAAGCAGGAGATGCCCACGAGCCCCACTGCTGGGGATCAACCTCTTCGCTCCATAAGACATGACCGTCATTAATATCAAGAGCAGTCAGATAGCTGCCGGTATCATTGACACAGTTGACAAAAACCTTATCCTCGGCTATCACCGGTGATGAAGAAGCAATAGCCGAGATCGCCGGACTGCCCCACAGGATATTATTATTCTCCGGTGCATCAGACAATGTGTTTCCTGAGTGCGCCGCATCCTTGTGGAACTGGTGCCAGGTACCAGCTGTGCTTTCCTCCGCCACGGCCGGTAAAATCAGTATAATCAAGCTCAATAAGAAAATCAAAATAGTCATTTTTTTAATCATCGTAACCTCCAATAACTTAAATCACAGGCATTCTCAATCAGCCACAATTGATTAGAATGAACCTGTCTTCAGAGTTGGATGGTCCGGTATATAAATGCAATAATTTTGGTAACATATGTTATCAATAAAGATTATAAAATAAAAACCAAAACTACATACCTGATTTGTTCACAGGACAGTAAAAAAAAGGATACAGAAATAAAAAGAGGAAATCTTTAGAAGATTTCCTCAAAATACATTTACTTATTCAGATCTACTTGAAGCAACCGAGATATTTAGCGTCGTTACCGAAAACGATGTACCCGTCTACAATGGCTACGCCCTGAAGTGTATATCCCAGAGGGCCAAAGGTACCAGCAACAGCCGGACTCTCGCCGTATTCATCGAAACTGACGCATGATGCCTTTGCAGTTGGCCCATTTATAGTCACGTAGACATAATCAGTCCCATCAGCAGCATCATAGACCACAGGAGATCCTTTTATACCTCCCCAAGAATTAGTAATGTCTATAGAACTAGTCGGAGTCAGGTCTTTTTCGTAACAACTAATCGTAGCACCATCATCTACTACGTATACAAAATCGCCTGCAACGGTTGGTGTGGTTGTCATTCTGGTACCGACGTTAGCATCGTCCGCATTAGAGAATGAACCATCGTCTGTGTCGAAATCATATTTATGCAGATAACCTGCTTCTGTGGTTAAAAAGATGCACTCGCTGTCTTCGTCGTAAGTGATACCACCACGGACCTGATTATGTCCTGTATTAACATATTCAATAACTGTTCCATCACCATCTTTATCGAAGGAACGGACATATCCATCGTCACATCCGATGACTACATAGTCACCGATAATTGCAGGTGTTGCCCAGTAGAAACCACCCGTACCACAATGGTAATCCCATTCAACTACACCGGTACTGGCATCAAGGCATGTCAAATGACCTGCATCTGTATCATACATTGAACTTACATGACAGCTAGCTACGTAAACCTTACCGTCATCATATTTGATACCGCTATTGAACTGGTAGCTGGCAGGGAAATAAGTGGTGCTGTTGTTAGTCCAAATTGTATCACCAGTTACTCCATTAATTGCATGTACACTTGTATCCGTAGTGGAGTTACCGTTTGACAGGGCTACGAACAGAACATCATTTTCGGTATCGTATGCTGCTGTGCTGAGTTCAAAGGTACCGGCGCCTCCGCCTACTTCACTGTTAACCCACAAAGGTTCACCTGGATTAACAGCACCTGTCAGGTTGTATGCATAAACATATCCGTTAAAATATACTTCGTAAACAGTACCATTGGCTATTATAGGTGCGCCGTCCCAGCCGACCCAGCCAGCTCCCCCAATAGTATCAGTCCATACCTCATTGATTGTAGCTGTAGTTGTGTCAGGAGCAATGCCATCCACTACACCATTGTTGTAGTTGTTCTTCTGGAAGGTCGGCCAGTCAGAAGCACATGCCACTGAAGACAGACCCAGAATCAATCCTATGCTTAATAAAAGCATGAAAACAGTTCTTTTTGTCATATTTTATACCTCTCTCGGGTTTGTTCTTGTTTTACAGCGAATAAGAAGTAAATTCTATTTGCCGGAAATTTCTAGTCTCCCAAACATAACCCGTAATCTTGGAGACAAGTATATAATTTGCCATGGATGTATATAAATGTTATTAAAAAATTGATACATATTATCTAAAAGAGTAACTTAAACATGGATTTGAAAAGAGAGGGGCTGCCAGCAGTAATAATTATCACCACAATGCAAAGACCCAAATTTCCTCCATGACATGGAGGATAAATTCTAATAAAGAAGACACAATCGTGCAAAACAGTTATATGCAATGAATAATTCTGACATGCAAAAACTACCCACAATAAACAATTTCATGTGTCTTCGGTTAAGGAGTTTTATTTACTTATTGCTAATGTTTTTGGACAATAACAACTACCTTAACTTACAGAATTTAACTGTTAAGTAATCTCATACTACTGGTTTTATCACTGGTATGTTTTTGATGAAGTTATGAAACTACATGCTATTTATCACGATTCTTCTCTTAACCGATGACGCATGTAAACAATTTTCATGCCTGAAGCAGGATTAAAAAAACGGGCAGGTCACAACACTCTGCCCGGGAAATTTATACAGTCATCGGCGAACTGAATTTCCAGTAAACAATCAAATTCCGGATTTCAGCAAGACTTATAACGTGACCGGTTTCAGGACAGGGGGCACTAAACTTCCAGTACACAATCGCATTCCGGACCTCAGGTAGTGATATTACCGCACCGTTCTCAGAACCAGGATCATTCCATGGATTCCAGTCCACATAAATATAATCGGTCTTTACTGAAGTCTTGTTCCCGTATTCATTACCTGCCGTGAGGTGTACGGAATAAGTACCCTCAGTTTCATAAATATGAACAGGATTCTGCTCAACCGATGTATTCCCATCCCCGAAATCCCAGAACCAGGAGTGCGCATCATACGACGTATCAGTAAAAGAAACCATAAGGGGTGGCTCACCGGAGCTAACATTTGCAGAAAAATCCACTATTGGGAGAAAACAATCCTCATTTGTCAATCCGAAAAGATAGCCTTTATCGTTCCCAAAAAATACGTATCCATCAGATATCGACACACCATGGAGAACATACTCGGTCTTTTCCTCAGGCGCCGTGAATTCCCACCTCAGTTCATACTCGGTATTTTCGGGTAAATCCTTCAGGCAATACACAGTGCTGTCGCCAGTATTGGAAGTGAAATAAATGTATATTTCGCCATCTCCGTTATCATAGGCCGTAGAGACCACAGGTGAGGCTTTTATGGGACCGTTGGCTTCGAAGCTCCATATCGCCGATAGATCGGATTCCTCAAGACAGTGCAGGAAACCGGATCCTCCGTATATGCCGCCGGAACCGACATATACCCTTCCGTTATAAACGCACGGAGTGGATGTTGACTCACCAATTTCAGCCACGTCCTTATCTGAAACGTCGAATGTACCGTCCGGGTTGAAAGCAATAGCAAAGCAATAGCCTCCCTTAGATGTAAAGTAAACCCTTCCGGTCTCAGGAGAATACGTTACCGACGATTTTATCTCTTTTATCGTTGCCTGCGATATGCCGAAAACCGTAGGAAGGTATAGCATCTGCTTTATAGTACCGTTGTTTTTGTAAAGAGAAGTCACATAGTCCTTTGAATCGGCCACAACTACAAAATCACCTATAACAGCAGCACCTGCCCAGTAAAAACCACCATCATCAGGGGGGTCAAGGGGCATAGTCCAGCAATCCGTACCATTGCTTTCATAGAGACCGTAAAAGGAACCGTTGTGTCCCTGGAATGTAGGGTCAAGAGTATCTCCAAAAAAGATTCTTCCTTCATCATAGGTCACCGGCGTATACAGCCATGAGCCTGCCTGCAGGCACCTCATGACATTACCACTGGATGCACTTGCAAAATAGAGTTTCCCATCCGCTCTGGGAATAAACAGTGTATCTGTCTGAGAGCTGTATGCCGGAGTGCCGAGCTGGAACGAACTCGATTCCATCGCATCGTTCCTCCATTTCAGGTTTCCCGTCCTTTTGTCAATGGCACTGATATTCCCACCGGGTTCTGCAACATAAATAGTGTCACCAACAACCAGGGGAACATGATTGACTGCACTGGTGCGAACCATTCCACTGCTCCCACTTAAGTACAGATCCCATGAAAGTGATTCACTCGGAGCACTAATCGGTGCGCGATCAGACGTGATACCACTGTTATAAGCATCCTTCTGGAACTGGGTCCAGTCAGAAGCCAAAACAAAACCTGACATCATCGAAAGAATTATGAGATTGCCCATAAACAGCATGATTAATCTGCATACCTTCGTTTTTACTTGCATATTACATCTCCTTTTCACATGGGAGCGATGAACTTCCAGTATACTGTCATATTCCGTATTTCTGAAAGAGACAGCACATGCCCTGTGCCCGGACATGGGGCACCGAATTTCCAGTAAACTATGGCGTTCCGTATCTCTGCCAGGGATATCACTGCCCCATCCTCCGAATAAGGATCGTTCCACAGATTCCAGTCATTATCAGTTGTTGCAGTATCATTGACCCGGGAGTTATTAACATTTCCTATATAATCCACAGTTCGAACCTGGATCTCATACGTTGTATTTTCATCCAATCCTTCCGCAGTGTATGATGTAGCACTTACATTTCTCCTGAACACGCCATCCAGATAAATCATGCTATGACTGAAATCATAATCCTGCAGATTTACCCAGCTCCACTCGATCCAGCTTGAGCCGGTATCCATTTCTGACAGACCACTTACACTTGAAGGTGGATTTATGGCTCTGTAGAATTCCTGTATTGTAGTAGTGACACAATTTTTGCTTTTTTTCAGTTCCACAAAGACAGTCTGGAAACTAAAAACAGAGTAACCATCCGCCAAAGGCGGCACATTCCTATATTTCAATACAGAATGTCACTGCATTTATGCTGATAATTCTACAGAAGGCTTCAAAGAGAACACTTTGAGATTATACAGATTTTTTTGATTCTTCTTATGGGAAAACGCCGGCTTCGCCGGACCCTTCGGGATCAATCAGGTCATTCATGATCCACGGTAAGTCATATTTTCCTGACAAAAACGGCATGATTCCCTTTAAGTTCTAATGAGAAGATTTCTACAGAGCCCAATTTTTGTTTCTTTTCAAAAGAATAAACTAATAAACAAACCATCAACTACTTTATTGCTGCAAGCAGAAGTATACGATGCTACTTTGAGCAAAAATGGCATCTTACAGATCACATCACTCAACCATTTCCAGTTGTTCCATACTTACCACCTGCCCTGTATCAGTATCGACAACCATGAGTGTAAATGGGTCCCCCTCATGCAAGACAATATCCCCAATCAAAAACGCATCGGAATAATCATCGTGATATGCATCTTCGTTTTTTGAAATTTTAACCTCAATTATGTCCCCTTCATTCAGCAGAACCTTATCGATTGCAGCACTAATGTAAAAAGTATCTGAGAGAGAGAAAGCTATATCGCTCTTATCCAGAATTTCTGCAACTGGAAGTTCACCCGCAGTACATAAAATTTTGATATGCTCCATACACAGTGGATATCCGCCTTCATAAACAAGTGTTATATTCTGGTCGGAAACTGAGACGCAGCTATCAAAATCAGCAACCTGATATGGGTAATCAGGTTCAGTGCATTCGTCAATAACTATATCCTCATCGAAAAGAACCTTCTGGGTAGGAGTATAGATAATCTTCACATTCACTTCATCCCCGGCAACAAGCGAATCATCGGAAGGATTAGCAGGATCGTCACCCCAATCGGCAAACATCGCCTGCATACCGGTTATTTCCCCATCATATCCCGGATCATAATCACCCGTATCAGGATCCCACATGGCACCCTCAAAATTGGAATATTCATCGGCAACCATAACAAGCCCCGGCTCCAGCACAAATTCCCCGAAGAATTGACCACTGGCAGGGAAATTTCCTAAATTCAAGAAAGGAGAGACTCCGGTAAATGTAATTGTCTTTGTGTTATTTATATTCGGTATAACTTCCCGTGTTTTATTTTCCCCACGCGCATTTGGATTTGTAGTGATTATTTTCAGATCCTTTGTGAGTATCGTATCACCTGCAGTTTGTCGAATGCTGAGATAACTCAGGTTGCCATATTCTGTATCAATATTCTTATGTACTTCCACATGAAAATCGGCAGACGGAGATACCGATGGTTCGGATGAACTGTTGAGCCAATGGTGAATCCATGTCTGAAGTTCTCTTGTAGTCACAGGATCCTGATCAACAATATTGGGAACCATACCTCCCCCCATGACCAGAAGCTCTGAATCCAGCACCGTATCAGATGAATTATCTATTATCGATAATCTGAAAACTTCTCCTTCACATATGACCTGGTCAGCCAGTAAATTACAATGTAAATGGTTATTAGAATTATAACTAAACTGATTATTAAAAGAAATGTTCATATAATCACCAGCAAGCAACGGAGAATGTGAAGGACAGGAGATATTCTCGGTCAGGAGAAAATCATTCATCTGCGGCATACCGTGGGAGACTTCTATAGCAATACTCTCCGGGTATACCGGAGTGCCGCCAAGGTACTCCAGTGTTATAATTCCATCGTCAACGGAAGAACTCATATTGAATTCCGATCTTCCATCAGCAAGGCGCATGGGATGACTTGGATGATCTGACACAATAACTTCTTTTTCAAAAAGAATCTGATCCTTTGAAGTGTCTATCAACATTATGGAAACTACATCACCAGGATGCAGCGAATCATCGGAAGGATCAGCGGGATCGTTACCCCAGTCAGCGAACATTGCCTGCATACCGGTCATATGACCATCTGGATCAAGGACATAGTCGCCGGAATCAGGATTCCACTCCGCACCCTCAAAATTAGAATACTCATCAGCAATAATTGCCATTCCTGATTGCCATACAAATTCCCCGAAGAACTGGCCTGTTGTCGGAAAGTTGCCCAGGTTCCGGAAAGGAGATACACCTTTAAATGAAAGAGTTCTTGTGTTATTTACATTAGGCATAATCACCCTTGTCTGATTACCACGGGCATTAGGATTAAATGTTACTATCATGAGATCTTTAGTATCAACCGGATCTCCTTTTGTTTTTGTAAACATAATATAACTCATGTTACCGTAACCATACCACCTATGAACATCTTTTACAAGCTCCACTTCATATTCTTCGGCCGGGAGCGAGTTGTTATTGATCCAATAGTGAATTACTTCCTGTAATTCATCCGTTGTGACTTCATTACAAGAGTAGGACTCGACAATATCCCCATATGGAAGACCTGATGTGAGCATACAGCTAAAATTGAACAGAAGCAATGGTATGAGTAAACAAACAGCCGTTTTGACAAGTTTCATATAATCACTTATTAATTAGGGTAATCATAAATCTATGAAAAATTTATTATCCAGACAAATTGATAAATTATTAGTGCTACTACACAACTATTTTAATAGTATATAATCATGCAATTGTAGATTACAGTTATGACCTAAAAAAGTAATATACGGTATATAATTGCAAAAGTTTTTGGAGAATATTATTTTTGACAGATGAAACAAATCAACATGATAGATTTTATCTTTTTAAATCAGATGGAATAAAATACTGCTTGAATAAGATTAAGCAAGTTTGCAAAAAATGATAATCTTATGTTTAAAAACAGGCAGGAATCTCCTGATGATCGGAAATCCCATCTTTCACTCACATTGAATTACTAAATGGATCTTCGATAACTATAGAGAACTTCGATAAATACTTCGTTTCCTAACTAGCTTTTTACTAAAACATAAATATTAGACAAATAAATTGTAGAGAACTCTGCGAAACCTGAAAATCCGGGTACTATGCCCGGTTTTCAGATTTGCAAAACCAGCTATTACTCCATTGGTGCATTGAATTTCCAGTAAACAATCATATTCCGGATTTCAGCAAGAGTTATAACGTGACCAGTTTCAGGACAAGGAGCGCCAAACTTCCAATAAACGATTGCATTCCGAATCTCAGCTAATGAGATTTTCGCCCCATCTTCCGAATCAGGATCGTTCCACAGGTTCCAGTCACCTAATACAATGTAATCTGTTTTTACCTCTGTATCGTCTCCCCAATCATTGCTTGCAGTGAGAGTAACATTATAGGTACCGGGTGTAACATATGTATGCACCGGGTCCTGTACATTTGAAGTGTTCCCGTCACCGAAATCCCATAACCATGAATCCGGGTCATTAGCTGATTCATCAGTAAACTGTACGGTTAAACTAATGTTACCGGAGGTAACATTTGCAGTAAACTCAGCCACCGGAGCCGGGATAATGCTCGATATCCATGGAGTGAAGTCTACATTATCCGTCACCTCATCACCCAGACCCTGGGAATTATTGATTTCATGATAAGGACCACTGTCAGCTCCCCACCAGTTGTAGGTAGCATTAACCTCCGCCATAGCATGGTTCACAACACCTCCATAGGCAGAGCCATCGGTACCACTATAGGTCGGAACATTACAAGTGATATTTGCACTTGTTATCAACACATTCGTCGGACCTGCATTTCCCTTGTCCGGTTCACCAACACGTATACCTCTTTCATTACAGGAATAATTTCCACCGGATATAAATACCCCATCAAGAATTGCATTGTTCGGGGAAACATAGCTTCCGTCATCACGGGCTTTTACCATAAGTCCGGCTCCCTCTTTGTAACCCAGGCCGTTATTAGTGACTGTCATGTTACTGAACGTCAGGTTGGCGTAGTTGCCTGCCTTCAGGTTAATGTCAAATCCTCCGTTCCATACCTGGTTCCAGAAATCACTTTTCCCGTTATTGTCTACAATCACGTTGTTAAAAGTTGCATCAGATAGTTTCTCTGCATAGATTCCCTTGTAGTCATTTTCACTGAAACTTGTATCATCCACTGTCACAAACTGTACATTACTGGTTTCACTAATGTTAACAACCTTGGCAAAGTACCACCCGTAATCACAGCCATCGAATGCTGAATTCTTTACGATGAAGTTGCTGAGACTCGCATCGGTAGCCACTTTGAGTCCGATCTCGTTTTCTATAGTGTGTGCCGTTACACCAACTACACGGACATTGTCAAACTCAAGATAGGATACGCTGTCACCATTGTGCACCTCAAATCCGTAAACACCTTCGGGAACTACCCTCACATCCTTTATCAGTAATGGATCTGCCCCGGAATCCCCTGAAGCGGATAATTTAACTATCCTTGCATTGCTATCCTTCTTCAATATGGAATCCACAAGAGGATCATCCCCGCTGCCGCTGCCTATCAGTGATAGCTTCTTGTTGATGTCAATATTCTCATTGTAGATACCCGGTGCAAGATAGATAGATTCACCTGGATCTGCAGCATCTATAGCTGTCTGGATACTTCCGTTGGTATTAACGTAATAAGTCATCGGCTGGGTGCTGAATTCGGCCCCAAGCCATGGGGAATAAAACGCATTGTCCGTGACATTATCCCCTGCTCCGACTTCATTGCTGCTCTCTTGGTATGGTCCCGTAGCATCCCCCCACCAGTTGAGGGAAGCATCAACTTCAGTAATGTTGATATCGACATACAGACCATTGTCACCGTTTCCATTAATATTGTTATTATGAATTTTGATATTTGTAGGGTCCGGGATATCATACTGAGGATAATCTATCTCATAATCATAGACACTGATGCCATCATACAGATTGTTCAGGATATCATTGCCCTGAACCTCAACATTGTCCACACCATTGGAAATATCAAGTCCGCATTCATTATTAACTATTACATTGTTGGTTACTGAAATGTCAGAGCATGTGCCTGCCCATGCAGAACCATACACTTCTTCGGGAAAATCAACGACACTTACGGCAACTTCATTATCATGGACATAATTTCCGTCAACCGTTACATTGCTGGTATCCACAACCATAATAGCAGTTCCGGACCAGTCAACTCCAGGCCAACCACAGTGTGAAACATCATTGCCCTGAATGAGTCCTTTAGCTCCATACCCCATCTGGATACCATTTGGAGCCCATGTAACATTGCTTCCATAATAAGGTCCGATAACTGTATTGCCGATAACCTCATTGTCACCGGAATACAAACCAATACCGCCGCGGGCAAACTTGTCTATTGTGTTGTTCTGAACGGTGATGTTCATTGAACCATATCCCAGTATTCCGAATGTTTCTTTGCCATTCACCAGGATGTTTACAAATGTATTATTATGAATAGAAGCAGACATTTCATCATAATCCCTGTTCACGTTTCTGCATAATACACTACTCCACCTCTGCGAAGGAGTATAATTATTGGCATCTATCGTGAAACCGGACATTTCAACAGTAATGCTGTCAGATCCATATATTGTATCATTGCTATTTGAGTATGTACCACCTAGCATTCCAACCACATATTCGTACTTTTTGGAGGATTCCGCTAATGTTATGTTGTTAGGAAGATCCGGGCATCTGATTGTAGCACCATCAGGTGCATAAAGCCTGATGCTCTTATTAACAGTAATGCTTTCCTCATATACACCTGACATCACCAAAATAGTATCCCCTGCAAATGATGCATCAATCGCTGCCTGTATTGAAGGATATACAGTTATCATACTCTGCAAAACCACACCATTATTGTCGTTTACGTCATTACAATCAACTATCAGAGTTGATGCGCTTACTATCCCTGAAAACACAGGAACAATTACTAAAATTAATGCTATCTTGATTGCTGTTTTCATTATTTAACCAACCACCTATACAAATAAAATATACTAATTCAAAAATTACATTTCTTCCCTGATTTTAACGACAACATATTTAAGAATCGATTTTTGAATAACAGTTGTTATCATTAAAAGTAACAGTATGATGACACATAATTTGAAAAAAGACATTAACTATTTACCATACTTGATTTTACAAGTATATTAAAATAAAACATATAATATATTAATAAATCAAGAAGTAAAATTAGAGTTATAACATCAACTGAAAATTGCGGCCAAATAATAACAATTCGAATATATATTTATTCGACCAGCGATTCGTACTCAAAGAACAGAGTTCTACTGTAGATACTCCAATGCCACTATGGCAAAAGAAGAAAAGCCAGGAGTCTGTGCCTCTAAAATATAATAGTCCTCATTTTCTTCATTCATTTCTGTCGGCAACTCGTGCCACATATCATCTGCATATCTGAAAAGGACCACTGAGGAAACATCAACCCCATTTTCTTCCAGCCAGGACCGGTCCACCCTGAAACCAATGAAGGGATCAGCGATCATAGAGGGATCAATCAGTTCATCCACACTGATCCAAAGATTCAGGTGCCTGTATACGTTACCAGGAGGATCGGACTTTACAAGAAGAGACCTTTTCCTCAGAACTTCCACTTTTACATCCACATTACCGTAATACTCCTTTATTGTAAAGTGAATATATTGGATGGGATTCTCAACATTATCAAAATAGTAAGATACAGGGTTGTTTGCAACTGCTTCATCGGACAACACATCTTTGAAGATCACATTCTCGTATTTCTTATCCTTGATCGGAATGAGATCTCTTTTAACACCTATATATATTCCAAGACCGAGTAGCAGTAACAACAGGCATATTATCCATATCCATGTACTGATACCCGATTGTGAAGCAACGACAGGTACGTATCCGGTATCATTGGATTGTGTAGACAGCGAATTCCCTTCTTCATCAGACGTAGAATATAGCAGATTTTCATCTGCCTGCAGAGGCTGGTTCTGCCTGACACCAGTAATAGCAAATGGGGAAAAACCTGGTGTTTCTGCTTCAAAATAGACGAAATCGTCATCTTCTTTTACTTTACGCGTCTCTAATTTATTCCATTCATTGTCATTGTACCTGTACAGAGAAATCAATGATTCCTTAATATCATTGTTTGATATCCAGGACTTTTCGACCTTAAAGGAAACAATTGCATTCTTAATGTTATCAGGAGTTGCAAATCCAGTATCTCCTACCCA
Organism: uncultured Methanolobus sp.; assembly: GCF_963665675.1. Lineage (NCBI taxonomy): Archaea > Methanobacteriati > Methanobacteriota > Methanomicrobia > Methanosarcinales > Methanosarcinaceae > Methanolobus > uncultured Methanolobus sp. Next base: position 2,815,555 of record NZ_OY762426.1, read on the forward strand.
TATATTCATATACTTGTAAACTTCTCCCGGAGGAGGACCCTGCACAAGACTGGATATTCCATAAAGGACTTCAACCGAGCTGCTTACCACACCGGAATTTTTCAGAGCTATGAAACTTATTGATACTATGGGATTACCAGCAGAGTCAAAGGCATAGGTTGTTATTTTTTTCCCCAGTACGGTCTGGCTTTTAGCCGTCTTGTATAGGATGTTCTCGTAGCTCTCTCCTGAATTACCACCTCCGTTTACCCGTGTTCCACCGGAAGAACTGCTGCTACCACTATCGGAAGATGATTCGGCATTTACCTCCCATATCCATTCTTTCTGTGCGGTACCATTAGAGTTTTCTGCAAAAACTGTGAGATTGTGAATTCCTGCTGTTGCCGACTGACAATAATATGAAGCGTTTGTAACGGAAAGGTTTGTATGCAGGAGCACATCATCGAGTATCCATGAAATATTTGCGACCTCATCGGTATTGACCGTGAATGTCCTGGAATCACCTGCTGTATCAGTAACTGAAGAAGTGGATGGTGATACGAAAGAAATAATGATCCGCGGATATGCACTGATATAATCAACTTTTTTCTCAGTGTTATTTCCGACGCTATTGATGGCTGTGAGTGATACCGTGTAGTTTCCGGGGACATTATAAGTATGCACGGCATTCTCACCCGTAGAAGAATTTCCGTCACCTAAATCCCATTTCAGGGATGTTGCATTCATGGAATTGCCAGTGAACATCACAGTCAAAGGTATCTTACCACTTGTTACATTAGAAGTGAAATCTACTGTTGGGTAACCATTATTATTACTCACATTATTGACGGTTATCAATATAGTCTCTGAATCAGTAGAATAACCATCCGATACAGAAAATTTGATCTCATATACTCCAGCTTCGATTCCTGTGGTATTCCATTTAAACACATTATCGTTAAGATTTCCAAACTGTGCAGTTGTTGAGTAGCTCAGTTCATCATCATCAGGATCGGATGCGGAGAGAACAATCTGCAATATTTCAGAACCATTTACACTTCTATCTCCTATATATTCAAGAACAGGAGCATTATTTCCTTTAGTCTCTGCCCAGAAAACCAATATACCCTCCATGGAACCGATACCGATATAATCATCAGGTACCTGAAGCTGGACACTTGTTTCAGCACTTTCTTCTTTGGCTATTGTCTTTGAGAATTCACCCCAGGAAGCACCTCCAAGTTTCAATCCTTCGACATAGAGATCCTTTGCAACGTCTATGACTTCAGATGAAATGTAGGCCTTTGAAGATCCTTTATTGAATATTTTCAGTTTATAAATATCACTTGAATCCCCTGCTGACAGTTTTCCAAAATCCAGCGCATCCGGGGTTACTTCTATTGAAATCGCAGGAAGGACTTTTGCACTCAGGGAAATACCTGTAGCCTCAGAATACGTCACATCAACATTTTCCCCTGTCGGCTCATCCTTAACCAAAAGCGATGAAGAACAGGAGTTTTCAAAAGAAAAAAGTCCATAATTCTCGAACTGTTCCATCAATGGGTGAGCATCAACACCCAGATTGCCGGGCAGTACATAGGGCTGGTCACCAATGCCATCGCCGTTTGAATCGGTACCGTTGTAATCATCCCAGTAATTGCCGAGGCAGTTATTATAGGCATTTCCCTTATATGCGTACTCAACTGGCTGTGAAGAATTCCAGATTATGCTTGAGTTGATGGATTCCATTGAACCGGAAACAGATATAGTGTTATCAATGAAGTTATTCAAAAAAACAGAATTGTTTGCACCGCAATTGTCTATTTCAAGGCCTATTTCATTGGATATGAAACTGTTGGCTATAAAATTGTTATCAGTGCAGTTTCCTGACAGGCAGACACCTGCACCCGCATTTTCCGTGAAATTGCACATAAGGAACTCGTTGTCATTCGCTGCACCATACAATGTCAGACCATTACCTTTTGAACAACTGATGTTATCCAGCACAAAAAATGAACGATCAGAATTAAGTTCAATTCCTTTAAGGCGGGAAAATTTTTCAAAACTACAGAAAGCTATGAATAATTGTGGGAAAGAAACGCTTGGTGACGTGGAAATACCATTGCTCGAATTAAGAATCTTTATTCCCATCAAGCTAAATTCATTTACAGAAGGCGATAAATTAATATTATCACCGCCACAATCCACTACTACCTTATAATCGGGGATTATGTTTTTCTCATCGAAACAACCCATGTAATTAGCATATACACCTATTGTTTTATTGACACTGAATGTATCGTAAGTTCCGTTGTGGACATATATCCTGTCACCTGATTCGGATACATTAACAGCATCCTGAATGGTTTTGAAATCATATTCACCGTTCTTGTCCACATAAAAAACATCAGGATAAGATGAACTGTCAGAGAAAACAGTGTTTGATATTGTTTCATTAACTACAACCGCTTTCGTTATACTGTCAGAACCTGCTCCGTTCCAGACAGTTAAAGTAACATTATAGGTCCCCTGATCTGAATATATATGTACAGGATTCTGGTATTGGTATTCTATAATACCATCATTGTCAATATCCCATTCCCACATGGTGACATTGTCAGAACTCCCTGAGAAATGGGTTTTGCCCGAATATTTATCAAATTCTGAACTAAAGTTTGCAACAACAGATAAAGGAGCATCACCAGATACGTTAATTATGCTTTCCACAGCATCCCCTGTTGCTCCGTAAGCAGAAGGTACACCCCATATACAATATGGACCAGCTATGGCATCCGGCTGAAGCTTTACCTCATAGGTGACCTCCTTTTCTTCACCTGCAATCATAGTTGAAGGCCATATCCACTCATTGCTAATAGGTTTAAATACGGCACCGTCATCATTTATAGATTCCAGCTGCCACCCTTCAGGAAGATATTCATTGAATGCAAGAGCTGCAAGTTCCTGATTAGCTGTCAATGTGATCGTAACATTAAAAGAATCTCCAGGACTGATAAGAGAAGCATGGATGGTCCGTTCCACTACTATTGTATCCGAAGCATTAGCCGGAATAATAAGTAAAACTAGCAAAAAGAAAAAAAGCAGTAATGCCAGTCTTTTTTCCATCCCCCCCTTCACTTTAGTCCTCTCCTGCAGGCAAAAAAGAAGGTAGAATTATTTTCTACCTTTCATCGCAGTGAAAACACCAGCAACAACCATCACAAACATGGTACCTGCAAACCCGACTCCGGGAGTACTTGGTGTTCCTTCCTGTTGAGTTGTCTGCTCTCCTTCATCGTTTTCTGGTGTGGATTTAAGATCTTCCGTATCATCTTCCGATGCTGCTGGTGATTCTGCTACATCAGCCCGGGGAGCGGATATTGCAAACGGAGAGAAACCTGGTGTAGTGGACTCAAAGTAAACACGTGTATCATCTTCACTTAAAACAGTTGTCTCAAGTTTATTCCATACATCATCCGAGTATCGATAAAGTGAGATGCCATCTGAAGTAAGGCCATTGTCGTCCATCCAGCTTTTTTCAACACTGAACCCAATTACAGGATCCTCTATATTATCGGATGTGGCAAAACCAACCTTGCCAACCCAGATATTCATATTCTGGTATACTAATCCCGGTGCATCCGAATCTACATATGTTGATCTGTCATTAAGGACTTCAATTGTAGTGGATATCTTGCCTGAGTTTTTAAGGCCGGTAAACTGTACATAGTCAATTGAATTTTCATCAGATGTAAATTCATATTTCACACTGCTACCCTTATTAATGAATACAGTCTCCACATCCTTTTTCAGGATATTCTCATACGCTTCACCGGAGGTTCCACCGCCGCCACCGCCGCCGCCACCGGATGACGAAGTACTGGTGGAAGAAGATGATGAAGATTGTCCTACTACAGTCACTTTCTGGTCACCGGCTATTTCTATTTCTATCTGATCACCTCCCACAAGCGCAGAATCATAACCGGAAACATTTCCGGAAATTAAATACTCTCCACTAGAAGTCGAATCTGATACATTAACATTATAACTAATTGATAGTGTCTCACCAGAATCGATTTTCCCATCCCACATCCACGTGGTTCTAGTATTACCGCTCTTGAAAGCAGCATCCCCAAAATCAACCTCACTGATCGTCCATCCAAAAGGCAATCTTTCTTCAATTGCCGGACTGTCTGTTTGGTTATTAAAATGAAGATCAATTGTCACGGTAAAAGTATCACCTGCATTCACAGAGCTGTCTGATATACTTCTGGTAGCTGTCATTTCATCGGAGCAAAGTGCCGTGCTCCCGCACAAAAAGAATAGTGCCATTGAAATGGCGGCAACATATATTATCTTTTTTTGATCCATAAATACACCATTTTACAATATAAGTTAGTTGAATAAATAATGGATATTCTTATTTTATATAAACATTGTCAGTTTATATGGAGTGTCATAATCATCATAATGATGATTTAATGCTTCTGTAAGTCATTGAGGACCGAAAATAAAAAGAAACATATGAGTTCAGTAACTGGTTAAATTTGATTAAAATCCGGGGCTGTCAAAAACTTTGGTGTTAGAGCAATTCTTCTTGGATAGCATTTTCCCATAAATTGTAATACTGACTAATTGTACATTCTTATGATCGCGTTTTAAAATAATCAAACCAATTCATTCATTTGCATTATGTAATTGGTAATTGCTCAACCCCAACAAAATTGACAGCCCCTAAAATCCTACATGCTTATATACAAACATATGTTAGTAATTTGATATGGGTACATTATCTGAAAAAATCAGAAAACTATCATCAGATTTGAATCTCCCCACTAGAACAAGTGAAGATCATACATCGGAAAATGAAAGTTATGAACCGATTGTAAGCTTTGAACCGGAAGATGGAACCGAAGAGATGGAACGTTACTGGGTTGATGAACCTTATGCCTTTGTGTCCATCCTGAAACAAAACAAGGACCTCTTTTATCGCATTGCTGAACCTGAGCTCGATGAGTTCGAAAAATCGTTGCTTGATGATGTCCTGCTCATGATCGGTGATGTGCTGACACTAAAAGAAGTGGCTGATCTGGATAAAATAAAAAAAGGTGACAAATATAAATTGCTCAGGGAAAAAATTGCTACACTGTTATCGGATCATCCCAGAATTTCAGAAAATTCTTTCGAAAAGATATTTTACTATATGAAAAGGGATTTCATCGACTTCGGAAAGATAAGTCCAATCATGAATGACCCGAACATCGAAGATACATGGTGTAATGGTGTAGGTATACCTGTATATGTCTTTCATTCCTCCTACGGGAATCTTATCTCCAACATCGAGTTTGAAAACGATGAAGACATAGCCGCTTTTGTAATGAGAGTCGCACACCAGAGTTCCCGGCACATCTCCAAGTCATCACCCATACTTGATACGGTTATGCAGGACGGTTCAAGAATCAATATCACATACGGCCACGAAATAAGTCCGAAAGGTAGCTCCTTTAGTATACGAAAACAAAAGAAAGCACCTTTGACACCTCTGGACCTTGTTGCCTGGAATACATTCAAGCCTGAAATCATGGCCTACTTCTGGCTCTGTATGGAGCATGGAAAGAACATACTGATATGCGGAGGAACCGCTTCCGGGAAAACTTCTACTCTTAACGCAATTTGTATGTTCATTCCTCTTAACATAAGGGTTGTGACCCTTGAGGACACCAGAGAGATACAGCTGCCACATGAGAACTGGATACCAACCGTTACCCGGGAAGGCATTGCGCATAATGAGACTGCCAAGATAGACCTTGAAGACCTGCTGCGCGCCTCTTTGAGACAGCGCCCGGACTACCTGCTTGTAGGAGAAGTCAGGGGCAGAGAATCACAGATACTTTTCCAGGCCATGAATGCAGGTCATGCAACCTGTTCCACTTTCCATGCAGGATCACCTACAGAAGTCATAAACAGATTCACCAACCCCCCCATCAGCATCCCGGTGACTATGTTCACAGCACTCGATATAATCTGCATGCAATCCAGCACATATGAAAACGGTGTTGAAAGGAGAAGAGTATCTGAAATTGCAGAGATTATTGGAATCTCAAAAGGTGTATTGACAGAGAAAATATATGCGGACAGAAGTAATGAGATGTTTGACTATAAAGGATCAAAAGTTCTTGAAGACATCAAAAAAAGAAGAGGATGGACAGATAAAGACCTTGAATCAGACCTCATCAAAAGAAAAAAATATCTTGAAATGCTGATCATGAAAGGTATCAGGGAATACAACCAGGTAATATTCTGGTTTGATTTCTTCAACAAGGATGCTAAAAAAGCACATTCTGAACTGGAACAATTCAATACACAGATTTGATATTACTCCTTGAAGAACGTTATTGGTGGATGAGATTGTTTTCCTTGAGATAACACAGGAATAATACATCCATAAAAAGGATATTTGTTGGCTGGTATAGAAAATGTGGAAGGTGTAAACAAAGTTAAAACAACGTTATCCAGCCAACCGGCCAAATAATGGGTCAACATCTAAGATTAGAAGGTTGCAATGGAAAGATTATCAACTGCATTATTTGGCTCTTTTTCCTAGTTAATGCAAGTCTGATATATAAACATAGCAAAAAAGATAATGTATAATACCTTTTATGATAACACTACTTGTTATGAATATCATATTGGGATAAATATTGATTAAACAATAAAAAGATATTTATTCGGTCAATTCCAACGACAAAAACCAGAAATATAACTCATGATTTTTTTGTTTTATCCATCTGTTACATCTACCTTTGAAAGTGCTTTAAGTGATTCCACGGTTGTAAGAATCTTCTGGTAATCACTACTAACACCTGACTCAGAATAATCCTCTGGCTGACACAGCTTTTTATTTTTAATAGAAAGTACATGTGTTTTTCCAAAAATCTTTCTGCGTATCAAATCCGCATCTTCAAGTATAATTGCATGCTTGGAAGCAACCGGTATGGAAATTTTCAATTTTCGTGCGACCTTGGAAATATGCATATCTTTTTCACTGAGACATTTAAACATCATCAGGCGTGTTTCATTGCTAAGAGCATTCAGTATTTTAAAATCGCTGTCCCCCATAACAGATGGTAACATTTGCAGCTATAAATCTTTTTCTATTTGATTTTTAACACTAGTGTTATGATTATAGTTGTTACCTTTTAAGGATACACCCCCTGTTTATTCTACCATTACATACGGTTTAAAGACTCAGAGTCCCGAAATTTTTGTTCAGTAAACCACAATAACCAAAACACATTTGTATATCAAACTTTACATATGCATACAGATTTTAGACTATATAGTTAAAATTCTTACTCAAGATAGCATTCTGGAAGTAAATTCCTAATCAAGTTAGTAATTTACAGAGATAACTAAGGCAAAAAATATATAGGCCTTTTTGTTTATTGAAGGCATATGAGTAATGAAGGTAACAAAGAAATAGATGATGATGATAAAACAAAATTTTTAAAACTGTTTTATGCATTGGATAGTAAAACAAGGCTTAGTATTCTTCAGAGTTTATTTGAAAATGAAAAACACATTTCAGAAATTGCTCGTGAACAGGAAATATCAGTCCCTGTAGCAGCCAAACACGTCAATATACTGGAAAAAGCTGATCTCATTAAAAGAAATATATACGGAAAAACACATGTTTTAGAACTGAATAACAAAAATATAGCAAAATCTCTTGATATCTTGGCACCGATCAAAAGTGTGGAAGTAAAAAAAGGTACCAATCTACTTGACGTCTTAAAAGAAATTGCCGTTATTGAAACTAAAAAGCTAAGAGGAAAAGATCACATTATTTCAACCAATGGTGAAGAAGGATTTTTTATCTATGAACTTGACGGGCAGTTTTGTGATCAGACCGTTCAGAATTGCGTATTTAGAAAAGATTCAACTGTTGTGTGGAAGAAACTTGAACCCGTAGCAAAGTTACGCCTGAAGATTAAAGTCACTGAATAAATTATTTACTTTTTATTTATCGCATAGATTAGACTACGTATAAATATAGGGTTTTTGAATGCTACTGTTACCTCATTGTGGGAAATTCATGCCCTGTACACTTATTTGATATCAACCGCAATATAATATTAGATATGAGGGGGAAAAGCAGGATGCTGCTTTCCCCGGTCCCGGCCCGGTGCAGATACAAAAGTATGAACTTCAGTTAATCAGGCAGCTTCTCAGAGCATGTCTGTAACCCTGGACAGGACTTCTGCTGTCTGTGCCGGGTCAATATCCAGATCCTTATTCTTTTTTATATCCAGATCGGTGAGCAGTATGTGCCTGCCTATAGGGATACCTGCCTCTTCCATTGTTGCTTTAGCGCAATTCACAGGACATCCGTCAATAACTATTATAGACTCACAGGCTTCAGCGGACTTAAGCAAGCCGGACCTTTTGCCACCTATACCTACGGTGCACATCATACTGCCAACACCCTGTTTGTGCAATTCCACGGCAATAACATTACTTAGCTGACCCACATTAGATGCACCAGCACATGGAAAGATTCCCACAATATCAGAACCGCAGGAGCATTTGGAATTTTCAGACATGGACTTACCTCTTAGTTTTTGATCCATTCAAGGACTTCATCAACTTTTGGCACCCTGCCAACGATCTTGACATCTCCGTCTACTACAACTGCCGGAGTTATGAGAACACCATATGCAATTATATCATCCATGTTCTCAACCTTGACGATCTCTGCATCAACGCCGGCCTGTGCGACTGCTTCCTCAACAAACTTCTTTGTCTTGTTACACTTAGCACAACCTGAGCCTAAAATTTCTATTTTCATTTCTTTATCTCCTTCATCGAATTTAAATTTCCAACATTTTTCAATACTTAAGGGAATACTTTTATAGCGTCAAAATCACAGGCCTGAGCGCAATTCAGGCAATACTTGCATGACTTCATCCTTGCCGGGAAACAGATCCCATCTTTTAGCTCAAGAATATCACTCTGGCATGCATCCACACACAAACCACAGTCTGTGCATTTTTTATCATAAACTGCAACAAATACCATCAGAATACTTCCTGTAATGTAATGAAAACTGTAAAGAGAATGTCAGTACCCCCTCTTTAATATAGTTATCAGTTCTTCAGGGTGAGGCATTGATTCTTTAATTTTCCGGCATGTTTTTTCCATATCATAATCAAGTCTCATTAACTCAGCTTCTCCTGAAGCGGTGTAAAATACCGCACAACTAGCCTTACAGTTTTCATCTCTTGGCTGACCTACAGAACCCGGATTCACTATCAGCATATCTTTGAATTTCCTGACAAATGGCTGATGTGAGTGACCAATGAAAAGAACGTCTGCATCGATTCCACAGATCATTTCCTCTAATTCATCATCAGGAGTTTCCGGTCTCATGTATTCATAATTTGACCTCGGACTTCCGTGTGTGAAATAAAGTTTCAAGCCATTAACTTCCTTCTGGATGCTGAAAGGAAGGTGGCGTAAAAAATCCATCTGTTTTTCAGATATCATTTCCCATGTATAATCCCGGGTTGCAATGGAAAGATGCTTGTATTTATAACCACAGCCGCATTCTATGCGCGAACCTACGGCAGCATCATGGTTTCCAAGAACAGTTTCGATATTTTTTCCCATGATGAAATCGATACATTCTGATGGCGAAGGGCCGTAATCCGCGAGGTCACCCAGGCAGACCACCATATCATGCGGAACAGATATTGCAGCATCAAGAGCTTCCTTATTTCCATGGATGTCTGATATCAGTAATATTCTCATCTTAGCACCGATCTCTTAGCTTTTTTAGTCTTACTTGTCCGGAATTGTAATTCATATAAAATACATTCCAAAAGCGTATCCTGCTACTGCTGCTACTACAACCACAAGAGCAATGTAAGTCATACCTTTCTTAAAACCCATTATCCTGTTTATTACAATCATGTTCGGAAGACTCAGGGCAGGACCTGCAAGAAGCATTGACAGGGCAGGACCTTTTCCCATTCCAAGGACTGTGAGTGCGCTTATGATCGGAACTTCTGTCAGAGTTGAGAAATACATAAGAGCTGCAGCGACCGAGGCAATGATGTAGGAAGTTACCGTGCTGCCACCTACATATTTAACAACATATTCTGCCGGAAGAAGTTCTACAATGATACCTGCAAAAAATACACCGAGGAGCAGAAGCGGTGTAATCTGTTTTACAAGGAACCAGGTTTCTCCCATCCAGCTTTCAAGCTCATCCCTGTCAAACCATTTCAGAGATACATATATCGTGACAAGTATCAGTGGAATTTCCACAGCGAGCATGGGAGTCCAGCTTGTGAGGATCTCCGGTGTTACAAGGATTGCCAGCAGCAAAAGGAAAAGCCACACTGTATGAGCGTGTTTATCATCACCGAATGTCTTGATACCTTTTTTCTCGATGTCTTTTCTTTCGTATATGAAGGACATCACAAGACCTATGGAAATTGAAAGTAGAATTGCAATAACAGCTCTTGCTATACCGAGGTCGTATCCGAGTATCTTTGCAGTATAGACAATAGCCAGTACATTGATAGCCGGGGCTGAGAACAGGAACGTGGTAGCCGGGCCAATTCCGGCACCTCTTTTATATATCCCTGCAAAAAGCGGCAGGACCGTGCAACTACACACGGCAAGGAGACAACCGGAAACGGCGGCAACCGAATAGGAAACATATTTTGGTGCGTCAGCCCCGAAGAATTTCAGTACTGACTCTTTCGAGAAGAGTGAAGCTATTGCTCCCGCCAGGAAAAAGGCAGGAATCAAACAAAGAAGCACATGCAGAGCAAGGTATTCTTTGACCGATGCAATACCAATGTAAGCCAGGTCTATAATGTAAGATGCCATTGTTTCAAAATATGTTGAAATAGTATTTAAAGATTATGGTTTCAAATTGTTTTGAAATGACTTGCTGCACAAAAGATGAATGATTTATAGTAACTGCACAACAGTAAACCACTAAAGGTATATCTGAAAAATACAATTGTGCACTATGTCATTGAAAGCCATTGGAAAAGTATCTAATTTTGCAGACGAAAAAACAATGCAGCTTCTTGCACTCTGGAAAGAGAGTGTGAGCATTGTTGAGCTTGAGGACACAAATATTGAAAATTTAGTCTATGAAGACTATTCGCATTACATAGTCGTTCATGACCCTCTTGACATGGAATTCCCGCAAAAGAGAGATGAATGGAACAAAAGATTCTGTAAGACTGCAGGTGTGTCCGTTGTCGAGCTTATAAAGGTCAATGGTAAACAGATCTATTTCAAAGGACTTTTTGCAACTAACCGTGCTTCAGTTTATGGCATAGTTCCCTACACATCATTCGATAATCCGGATGCTGATTTGCCTCCAGCCGGAATGGAAGTTCTAAAGAAGCAGACCATGGAAGTTGCACTTCCTGAAGCTAACGGTAAAACCATACTTGATGTCGGATGTGGCGTTGGCAGCCTGAGTTTACAGATGGCAAGGATGAATCCTGAATCACAGGTCATGGGAATCGATCTTCTTGAGAAGACAATGGAACAATGCCGTTTGAACGCTATTGCGTATGATATTAAAAATACGGCTTTCAAGGCTGAAAGTGTTTATGAGCTTCCTTTTGATGACGAAAGCTATGAAACAGTGACATGCTTCTTTATGCTACACCACCTTGATGATATTCCAAAGGCACTCTCTGAGGTAAAGAGAGTAGTTTCAAAGAACGGTACAGTACTGGCAGTTGAACCACTGGACCACCATCATGGAACTGAAAGAGGTATTCAGGACTGGGTAAACCACTTTGAGAAGGCAGGCTTTTCAGTTGAGACACAGCAGATCAGCAGGGCAGTTTTTGTAAAAGCGAAAGTCAACTGCTGATTGACTTCAAAATACTCTTGCCAGATAAATAAAATTGGTATTGTTGACCACAAAATAGGATGTGGATAGTGCTAGAGAGAGTGGCCAACAATATTTGAAGCAGGATTTAAGTAATTTTGGAAGGCTGGTACAGCTGGTAATACCATAAAGTTCCTGCTTCAACAATATTATTGTAGAGGACACATAGTATATAAAAATACTCCTTTTTTCAGAAAGAAATTACGGCTACTGATATCGAAATAAACTTAAAACAACTTATGAATGGTTTATTTTAGGTGTGTTAAGTATTCAGGAATAGGGCAGAGCAATAAATACGTATCAATTCCTGAATTATATCGAAAAGTTCAAGTACGTTTCATGTTAACAGTTAACACTACCTATTGGAGTTGCTAATTATGCTGGGAATAACAGACCCACAAATATGGATTGCATATATCTTATGCTTTGTAAGTGCCATCGGATGTATTGTCTATGGACTTATACACTGGAATGACGACGAAGAGGAGGAAAACTGATGGCTGTTAGTACTCCTGTTCTTGGATTATCCGTACTCGCCTACATGATGGTGATATTCTACCTTGGCTGGGTCGGTTATAAACAGACAAAAGACAACGATGACTATATGCTTGCAGGAAGGAAAGTGAATCCTTTCGTGCTGGCATTCTCCTATGGCGCTGCTTTTATCAGCACTTCGGCAATCATAGGATTCGGAGGGTATGCAGGAGCATTCGGACTGGGAATACTGTGGCTGGTTTTCATGAACATTTTCGTGGGAATCTTTATAGCCTTTGTTGTATTCGGTTCAAGAACCAGACGCATGGGTGTTAACCTCAAGGCTGTAACTTTCCCGGAGCTTATCGGAAGAAGGTTCCAGTCAAGGTTCATTCAGGGATTTACAGGCGCACTCATAACTATATTCATGCCACTTTATGCAGGCAGTGTACTGATAGGTGGTGCACGTTTCATGGAAACTGCCCTTAATATCGATTATAATATCGCAATCCTCATCCTTGCTATAATCGTTGCAGCCTACGTAATTACAGGTGGGCTCATTGCTGTTATGTACACAGACGCTTTGCAGGGTGCACTTATGTTCGTAGGAATGGGCATTTTGCTTGTTTATACTTATTCAAAGCTTGGAGGAGTTACCGAAGCTCACCAGGCACTCACAAACATGGCATACCTTGTGCCGGATAATTTTGCAGCCATCGGTCACACCGGTTGGACTACAATGCCAGCATTTGGTTCACCAACATGGTGGACACTCGTATCAACCATTATCCTTGGTGTTGGCGTCGGTGTACTTGCGCAGCCTCAGCTTGCAGTCAGGTTCATGACCGTAAAGAATACCCGTGCCCTTAAAAGAGCTGTTCTTTCAGGTGGTCCATTCATTTTCATGATGGCGGGTGTGGCATACCTTGTTGGTGCACTTTCCAATGTTTATTTCTTTGATACTCAGGGAATGATATCCCTTGAGGTTGCAGGCGGAAATATTGACAAGATCATGCCTGAATATATCAACAGTGCAATGCCTGATTATTTTGTAGTATTCTTCCTGCTGACACTTCTGGCAGCAGCCATGTCAACCCTGAGTTCTCAGTTCCACGCCATGGGAACAGCTTTTGGTCATGACTTCTATCGCCAGGGAATTATGAATGGAAAAATTGGAAAAACGATAACCGTTACAAGAATCGGTATCGCAGTTACAATTTTCATCAGTGTCATCCTTGCATACATCCTTCCACCTGGAATTATCGCAAGAGCAACAGCAATATTCTTCGGACTCTGCGCAGCGGCTTTCCTCCCGATGTATTCAGGAGCGATCTTCTGGAAACGCATGACAAGACAGGGAGCAACTGCAAGCCTGCTTGTCGGTACTTTCAGCAGCCTTTTCTGGCTTACATTTGTGCATGGTAAGGAAGCAGAAGCACTTGGAATCTGTCAGGCACTTTTTGGACAGGCAACACTCCTTACGGGAACATGGACTTTTGTGGACCCTATTCTTGTTGCTACCCCATTGTCATTCCTTGTGGCAATTGTTGTAAGCCTCAGGACGAAACCAATGGCAGAAGAGCACGTTGAAATATGTTTCAGAAAATAGAATATTTACTTTGAATTTTGAAAATGATCAGTCAGCAGGTTTTGCTGATTGATTCGTTTTCCCTTTTTTGTATAATGTTTGAAGTGTCAGCTTTAATGCTAAGTATCCGACACAAATAATAAAATATAAATATATATTAAACCATTTATTCATACAGTTTCAGGTGTGAAAATGAACAGGATACTTCAAGTTCCGGAATATGCCATGAAAACACCACCTGTTTATCATATCATAGCGACTGCACTACTCCTGTGCATTCTAATTCTGCCTGCATCCGCATCCTCTGTTGTTAGTATAGAGAAGCCAACACAGGAAGTACATGCCGGTGATGATTTTCATGTTAATGTAAATATAACACCTGCCACAGCAATCGCAGGTGCACAGATTGGCCTTAACTTCGATAGTAACATGCTAACAGTAAATAGTATAGAAGAAGGAAATTTCTTTGACAGGGACAATATTATGTCAATCTTCATTTCCGGTACAGTTGATAATCAGCAGGGGACGGTAAGTGGACTGTTTGCCGTAACTCTGGGACAGAACGAAATCGATTCTTCCGGGTGCTTTGCACATGTCACTTTAACGGCAGGCGACCAGGCAGGAGAGACCACTATCAGCCTGTCAAATGTAATATTAAGTGATTCAGAAGGGAATGCAATACCCACCACCACAGAAAATACGCAGGTTACTATAACAGGAACACCCGCCTCAAGCAGCACAGAAACAGCATCAGCTGCCGGTTCCGGTGGCGGAGGAGGAGGCGGTGGAGATACAGGAGAGAGCGCTGAGAACATAGAGCTCAAGGAAGTCAACAAATTATACATCACAGGAAACACCGATGTAACCTACACTTTTGACAACAGCAATAATCCCGTGAAAGCTATACGCTACACTTCGCTGAAGAATGCAGGTTTCATCAGCAGTACCATTGAAATCCTCAAAGATGTTTCAACAACTGTTTCGGAAAAACCGGAAGGTCTTATTTACAGAAACATAAACATCTGGATCGGAAAAGCGGGATACGCAACCGAAAGCAATATGGAAGACATGAAGATATCTTTTGCAGTTCTTAAAAAATGGGTGCAGGTCAATGATGTTGAGATCAGTGACATACGCCTTAACCGCTATCACGATGATAGGTGGCAGGTGCTTGAAGCCGAAATGACCGGAGAAGATGACGATTTCTATTTCTTTGAAGCAATTACTCCCGGATTCTCGCCTTTTGCAATTACAGCCAATGTAGCTGACATGGCAGATGAAATTGAAACAGAGAACAAAACAGTTAATGCAGCAGCATCTTATGATGACAATGATTTGCAGGAACAAATTGAAGAGATCGAAGTAGAAGATATTTCAGATGATACTTCTACTTTCATTACAGGAAAAACCGGTTCTGCAAAACTTTCACAGAACAGTATTTTGCTAATATTGGTTTCAATGTCATTTGTAGTTCTCCTCAGACGCAGAGAAAAATTGTAATCTCTGTACAAGAGATTCCTGAAAAAGAATAAATCCTCTCCGAACTATTCTAATTAGAGGAGAGGAAATAATGATCGGAATCATGTCAGACTCGCATGACAATATGGACGCTATCAGGACTGCAGTTGAATTGTTCAATAAGAAGAAAGTAACAACTGTGCTGCATGCCGGAGATATAATTTCACCCTTTACGGCAACAGCCTTCAGCAAACTGGATGCTCAAATCTATTTTATCTTCGGGAATAACGATGGTGACAGGTTGCTCCTGAAGCAGAAATATGAAGATATTGGTGCCGAATGCTGTGGTGAGTTCGGTGACCTTGAGATCGAAGGATTGCGTATAGCACTTATCCATGGGATATATGAAGCTCCTGTTAATGCCCTTGCAGAATCAGGAGACTTTGATGTGGTTGTGAGAGGACATACACATCATGCCGGTGTCACGGAGATAAATGATACACTCCTTATTAATCCCGGCGAAACCGCCGGAGTACTCACAGGAAAGCGCACAGTGGCACTTCTGGATCCCGAACTTGGTGTTGAAATTATTGAAATATGAAAGAGGATATGTATAAAAATAAGGGGAATGGGAACAGGGTTCAGAGTAGTTCTGAAATTCTGGAGAATATTTACCTTAGCCACCAGACTTTCATTATTTTTTGCACCATATCAAAATGAAATAGATGAGGACTTTAAAGTCCTCCTCCATCCTTCTGTTTCTTCATTATCACATATCCGATACCGGCAACGATTACAATACCGAGTATCAGATAGACAAATCCGAAACCACCTTTATCTTCAGCAGGAATCTCTCCATTCTCTACATGTTTGGGAGATTCAGCAGAAACCTGTGATGTTTCTTCAACTACTTCACCGGCATCATCACCAAACAAGGCATAGAGTGAGAAGTGAGTTGTGTAAGCTGTTGCCCTGCCATTTTCCCAGTCTATTGTTGTTTCAAGAGCAATCCAGCCATTCTCTTCAGAATGGGTGTATATGGTTGGATTCCTGTCCTGATATTCTTCCGGATCAAAGTCTATGGTTATCAGGACTTCCTTGTTAAACGTAGTTCCTGAAGGTCCGAAATCGTAGTAAAGTCCGGATTCAAGTACTTCAGCAGGAGTATTTGCAGGCATGGATTCGGGTTTAGTGACTGTAACCTTGTTCACAGTATTACCGGCTGCATCCGTTCCTACAGTTCCTTTATACAAAGTAAGGGTTGTTATAGCATTCTTTGACTTTACAACAGTGTCACCATTAAGTTCTCCGTCACTGTTAGTATAAAGAATAGCAGTTGTTCCCTTAGACTGTAATCTTGCGACTACAGAACCATCATCGGAACTTGAAGAACTATCAGAACTTGACCCGGAATTCTTGAAAAGTCCGAATGTCCCTTCACTGAGAGCTGCGGTTACCTTATTACTGGATGTGTCAAGTGATGTATCACTCACCGCGT
Source organism: uncultured Methanolobus sp. (assembly GCF_963665675.1). Lineage (NCBI taxonomy): Archaea > Methanobacteriati > Methanobacteriota > Methanomicrobia > Methanosarcinales > Methanosarcinaceae > Methanolobus > uncultured Methanolobus sp. The sequence goes on from NZ_OY762426.1 coordinate 2,832,478, forward strand.
TCCATTTGCTTTCACTGTACCTGTACAGGTCAATTGATGATTCAACTGGACTGCTCATACCGGAATCATCGTAGGAAATGATGATATCCGGAGCTGAACTTTCTTTATCTACAACTACACTAGTGCTTTTGACAAATATACCACCCCTTTTTATTGTCAGATAACCATTAACATTTGTCTTTCCTAAAAGAGCTGTGGAGTTTGTAGCACTTCCTCTTATACCGGTTTCTGTACTATCTGAAAGGAAAGATACCTGAGCACCTTTTTCAGTAATCTTAAGATTATTTATTTCATTGGTTCCAGATACAGCAAAATCATATACTGTATTGTTCATTGCAGTATTATTTTCCAGCACGTTAGAAGATGAAGAGTCAAGATAAAAACCAAAATAAGTGCTTCCTTTTGCAACATTGTTTTGTAGAGTATTGTTACCTGAAGAGTCAAGGTAAATGCCCGCAAGGAGATTATCATTCGCAACATTGCCCACAATGGTATTATTTTCAGATGTATCAAAGTAAATTCCAAACTCATCATTTCCATTGACAATATTGCTTGTCAGAATAGTATTGTTTGATGTATCGAGCTTAATACCGTCACTATTTCCATTAACAATATTATTTGTCAATACACTATAGTTACTTGAATAAGCAATATTGATACCATTGCCATCATTTACACTAACATTGTTCTCTGTCAGGATAGTGTTGAAGGAATGTTCAATATAAATTCCGTCACCATTATTCTCAATGATAATATTGTTTTTCAGAGTGTTGTTGTGTGATGGGTAAAGTACAATTCCATCTCCATTATTGGTAACAATGTTGTTTTCCAGAGTGCTGTTATTTGATGAACTGCTTAGTCTTATACCGTGCCCTCCTGAAGCACCTGTAATGTTGAACCCCATGATAGTGATATTATCAGCTTCTAATGTCAGTACTGTGTTACCAGATGTGGAATTGATTACAGTATTTGCTGATCCGTTCTCAGAGCGAAGTGTAACACTCTTGTTGACAACTACATTCTCATTGTAAGTGCCATCAGTCACAGAAATAGTGTCACCTTCACTTGCAGCATTTATTGCAGCCTGGATACCCGGATAATCATAACCAGAGCCACTTCCAACATGCATTGTGGTCGGCACATTTGTCACTGTGACAGTAACTACCTGAGAATCAGTTGAACCATAACCATCACTTACATTGAAATTAACAGAGTAAGTACCGGAACTCGTATAATCTGTCTCCCAGCTCCCGTTTCCTGTTGAAGTATCGAAATCGCTGAAGAGATCAGTACGGTTACAACCGAATGTTACAGAATCATCATCAAGGTCTTCAAAAACTGCATTTATTTCAATTAACTCTGATTCATTGACACCGATATCATCCAGGTTGCTGATTGATACAGGATTGTTGGAAAGAGTTACTGAATCACTTACTGAATCAGATAATACACCATAGGTTTCATTGAAAGCAAGAACCTGAATGGATGATATATTATGTGGGTCCATATCAGTTTCATTAATTTCTGTTGATATTGTTCCATTTGTCCAGACATTGTTCAGACTGACATTATAGGAATCTGCATTTGAAATTGAATTCCATGACCAGTTGACATAGAAATTACCTGTTTCGTTACTCAGAACTGGTGTTGAGAGTGAGAAATCGGTAACAGTGATTGTTATTATTTCAGTATCGATTGAACCGTAGCCGTCACTGACGTTGAATTCAACGGAATAGGTTCCTGCATCAGTTGGACCGGTCTGCCAGCTTCCATTTCCTGTTGAAGTGTCAAAATCACTGAAAAGATCGGTACGGTTGCAACCAAAGGTTACAGAATCCCCGTCAGGATCAGCAGAAAGGGCATTGATATTGATCAACTCGTATTCACTGATACTGATATCATTCAGGTTGCTGATTGATACAGGATTGTTGGAAAGAGTTACTGAATCACTTACTGAATCAGATAATACACCATAGGTTTCATTGAAAGCAAGAACCTGAATGGATGATATATTATGTGGGTCCATATCAGTTTCATTAATTTCTGTTGATATTGTTCCATTTGTCCAGACATTGTTCAGACTGACATTATAGGAATCTGCATTTAAAATTGAATTCCATGACCAGTTGACATAGAAATTACCTGTTTCATTACTCAGAACTGGTGTTGAGAGTGAGAAATCATTAACAGTAATTGTTATTGTATGAGAATCAACTGAGCCGTGACCATCACTTACATTAAATTCAACAGAGTAGGTCCCTGCATCACTCATATCTGTGATCCATGAAACTTCACCGGAACTTGTGTCAAAGCTATCGAACAGATCACTCTGGTTACATGCAAATGTCGGCGCATCGTTGTCTGCATCTGTAGAATTGACGTCAAAGTTGATAGTCTCTCCTTCCGTTGCAGTAATGTCTGTTACATCAAGTATAGTGACATCATTGTTTGGTATCTGGACTTTGTCGCTAACTCCTTCTGAAAGTGTGGAATCTGTGGCATTGTATGCATAGACTGTTATGTTAGACCATGCATGAGCAGAGAGGCCACTGGTCTGGTTAAAATAATTATTTGTTGTGCCGTTATCCCAGCCTCCATCATAACTGATATTATATGAGTCAGTTGTGCTGCTGGTATCTGCATCCCAGCTATGGTTCACCCAGAAATTGCCTGTATTGTTTGTAAAACCTTCTGGAGCATCCGGTGTGACAATGGATTTTACTGTAAAAATGTTTGCTGTTGAGGTCTGACCACCCAGATTGTAAACATATAATGACCAGTTGCCTGCAATTGCTTCTGTCAGATTGAATATAGCATTGATTGTAGTGTATGTATGCGAAGCTTCATCAATTTCACCTGATATTGGCGTTTGACCATCCATTGTCAGATTTACAACTACACTGTCAGTAGTATTGTAAAAGCTGCATCCGGAAATGTTTATCCAGAATGATTCGCTGCTGTCAGTGTTATTGAAACCAATGCTTGGAGATAATGATTCTACATATGGAACCGGATCAGGAGTATCCTGCCACTGGAAGTATGGAAGAGTATATTCCTCTATTATTTTCCACACGAAACCTGAGTCATCGGCTGTTGTGATGTCTCCGTCCCAGTTCAAGCCAGAGCTTCCCGAGACGAAACTTAAATTGGTGAAGTTGACATAGGAAGTAGATTTACCAATCTCATTATAATTTGAACCTGTGCTAGAATAATAACAGTAGTCATTCACAGTACCAACACTATTAAACCCGACAAGACCACCGACACGATTAGAACCACTGACAGTACCAGTGGCAAAGCTGTTGGTTACAGTAGCAGAATCATAATTATATCCGACAAGACCACCGACAAGATCACTAGAACCACTGACAGTACCAGTGGCAAAGCTGTTGGTTACAGTAGCAGAATCATAATTATATCCGACAAGACCACCGACTCTATCACCAGTACCTGAGACATTGCCAGTGGCAAAGCTGTTGATTACAGTAGCAGAATCATCATTATATCCGACAAGACCGCCAACAGAACTACCAGAACCATTAACAGTTCCGGTGGCATAACTAGTGCTTACAGTAGAATTGTCATTAAATCCAACAAGACCACCGACCCTATTACGACCGGTGACATCCCCCGTAGCATAACTGTTGCTCACATTAGTATTAATATTCAAATCATAACGATTAAACCCAACAAGACCACCGACACAATCAATAGAACCACTGACAGTACCAGTGGCAGAACAGTCTATAATAGTACTGCCCCAATTCTCCCCTACAAGACCGCCAACATAACTACCAGAACCAGTGACATTACCAGTGGCAGAACTGTTACTAATTGCAGTACCATACTTATTCATCCCGACGAGACCACCGACAAGATCACTAGAACCACTGACAGTACCAGCGAAAGAACAATTGCTGACAGTACCATACTCCAACCATCCAACAAGACCGCCAACACGTTGCCCTGTTGATTTGATACCATATGAACTTGTTTCAATTCCAAGGTCATGGACGTTAGCACCGAGTGTGTAGCCAAAGAATCCTGCATAATTAGATTCCTGATTAATTGTCAGGTTCTTTATTGTATGCCCGTTTCCGTCAAAATCACCTGTGAACTTAATGCTGGAATTCCCAATTGGAGTGTGATTGCCTGTAAGTGTGATGTCTCCTGTAAGTGTGAAGTTCAGTCCCCAATCATCAGGATTTGAAGAAAGTTCTTCAATGGCAGTGCTTGTTGAAAGTTGATAAGGATCATCGATTGTACCGCTACCACCAGAGTAAGAACTTTCTGCTTCAGTGACTTGCCACTGGAAGAATGGAAATGTTGAACCGTCTATTATTTTCCATATGTAGCTTGGATCATCTTCTGTTGTTATGAGGTTGCCGCCGGAATTCCAGTTCAGACCTGAAGTTCCTGAAACGAAATTGAAATTGGTGAAATTGTCCTCGGAAGTATAAGTACCATCACCAATCTCCAGACTGCCGGAATAATAACAATATTCGTTAATAGTACCTGCATTATTTCCAATAAAGCCAGCTACAGAAGAACCGTCAGCAGTATTATTAACAGCGGCAAAACTATTGTTTACAGTACCAGAACTATCTCCAATAAGACCACCGACTCTGTTATAACCAGTTATATTACCAGTAGCATAACAGTTGTTTACAGTACCGCCTAAATTAGTCCCAACAAGACCGCCGGCATAAGAGTTAAGACTAGTGGCGTTAACAGTAATAGTTGCATAACAATTGCTTATAGTACCACCATCAATCATTCCGATAAGACCGCCTACTTCACTTGAACCAGTGGTATCACCGGTGGCAGAACAGTTGCTTACGTTACCACCAAAATTTTTTCCAATAAGAATACCAACATTACTACTTGTGGAATAAACACCATCTGAACTTGTTTCAATTCCAAGATCATGGATGTTAGCACCCATATCTGTGATACTAAAGAATCCTACATTAATAGATTCTTCATTAATTGTCAGGTTCTTTATGACATATCCGTTTCCGTCAAAGTCGCCAATGAAATTGGATCCTGAAGCAATTGGAGTATGATCACCTTCAAGTGTAATGTCATTTGTTAGTTGAAAACATTTATCCCAATCATCAGAAGCTGTTGACAGGTTATCAATATCGCTGTCAGATGAAAGTTGATATGGGTTGACTATTGTACCGTCACCGCCAGAATAGGTGGCTGCTGAAACTGTTCCTGTACATAATAATAAAATACAGATTAATGATGTTATGATAATATGGTTTCTCTCTAATGTCATTCAGAGTCACATCCTTCAATGACCCATCCAACCTACATGATGAACATGTGTATACCCAATATACAAACCACCTGATATTATAAAAATATTATTATTTACAGACAGTTAGATTAGTGTTTCTAATACCAGAAAAAGGGAAATAAAAAAAAGAGAGAGGACTTTAAAGCCCTCTTTCAACCTTGTTTTCTTCTAATCAGAACCGCAAGTGAAACAAAGACAATACCTGCAATTGCAGTAAATCCAGGAATGCCAGATGTTTCTTCTTCCTCTACTGGTTCCTCCACTTTTTCAGTAACTGATTCTGATGCAGCATCCTGCTCAGATGTTTCACCAATCTCATCTCCAACAACATTGAAAACAGAGAATCCCGGTGTTTCAGCATAGAAATAGTAGTATTCACCATCTTCACTTTCCTGAGATGTTGGAAGGTCGTTCCACTGTTCACCATGATACCTTGTCATGCGGATTGTAGAAATATCGATGTCGTTCTCTTCTATCCACTGTTTACTTACCTTGAAATGAATCATGATATTGTCGGCACTATCTGAAGAGATAGTTCCTTCACTTCCAACATCAATGCTCATCATTTGGTAAGAATGACCGGAAGAAGCTGGAACTCCTTCAGGAGTACTGGAAAGTACCTGCACTTTGGAAACTACCAGACCTTTGTCATCCTTTGCATCAAAACTGACACCCAAAACAGGTGTGCCGCTATCAGAGAAGTCATAATTAACTTCTGAACCACCTGTTACACGCTTCACAGAAGACACGGAGTTTGAAACTATTCCCGGATCCTGACCCTGGCTGACCGACGCACGGACACCGTCATCATCTGAACGACTGCCGGAACTTGGAACATTCTTGAAGAGTCCGTAGGTACTTGTGTAATCCGCTATTGGCGCTATGTCTACACTAACACCGGAATCAAGATTTACAGATACAAAATTACCAGATGTATTAAGTGTTGCATTTGGAACAGCAACCCACTCATTTCCATTCAGTTTGTACAGAGTTACTGATGACTCAATAGAACTGCTCATACCAGAATCGTCATAGAAGATAGTCATATTCATATCTTCAAGGAGGCCAATATCCAGGTAGCCATTTACATTTGCTTTACCAGAAGGACCAGTAGAGATTGTTTCGTTGCTTCTTATTGCAGTTCCATCATAAATCGGTACAAATGAAAGTTCCATGGAACCTGTATCTATCTCCAGATTATCAATTGTACAATTTGTAGATGATCTGGAATAGAATTCATAGTCATCATTTCCTATTGCAGTGTTACCTGTAAGGGTGATATTCTCTGAGTTATAGAGAGAGAATCCACAGGAATAAGCTGAGCCCATATCGACATTTGGAGATACTGCATTGGAATTAGATGCCATCAGAACCCCGTTACTGCCTTCATTATAATTGGCGGTATTGCCATTCAGAATGTTGTAAGCAGAGTAACCAATAAAGATACCTGTGGCTGGTCCACCTGAAATATCCATCGGTTCTACAATAGAACCAACAGACATTGAAGCTGGTTCAATATAAGTATAGGTGTTGTAACTGGCAACATTGTCTGTCAGAGTATTATTGTTTGATGAACTCAGATAAATTCCATATCGACCGTTATAGTTTGCATCATTGGATGTAAGTGTATTGTTGTCTGATGAACTAAAATACATTCCATATGTATTGTTCGTGGCAGTATTGTCTGTTAAAGTATTGTTGCTTGAAGAAGACAAATAGATACCATAGTAACTATTGTTATTAGCAATGTTGCTACTCAGTGTATTATTTTCTGAATGATCAAGAACAATACCGAAGCTATTGTTATTAACAACATTATTTCTTACGATGCTGTCATTTGAATAACCAAGGTAAATACCGGCCATTTCAAAGTTAGTTACGCCTGTTACATTGAAACCTTCTATTGTCACATTGTTTGCTGTTACATTAAGTGCGTGTTCTGATGAATCACTTGCATTTACATTAGTAGTTGCTGAACCGTTCTCTGAACGAAGTGTAACACTCTTGTTAACAACAACATTCTCATTGTAAATTCCATCACCTACAATAATGGTATCTCCCTGGCTTGCATCATTAATTGCAGCCTGAATTGTTGTAAAGTCATCATCCTGACCACTTCCAACATAGATCGTTGCTGCGTCTGATACAGTAATTGTTATTACCTGAGAATCAACTGAACCGTATCCGTCACTTACATTGAATTCAACATCGTAAGTTCCTGCATCACTGAAACCAATATCCCATGAGCCAACACCTGTGCTGGTGTTGAAGTTATCGAACAGTGAACTCTGGTTACAATTAAATGTCGGAGTATCGCCATCGCCATCTGTGAAGTTGATGTCAAAAGTGATAGTATCTCCTTCACTGCCTGTAATGTTGCTTACATTGAGAATACCTATCTCGTTGTTGGGGACCTGAACATTGTCACTGGCACCATCTGAAAGTATGGAGTCTGTGGCATTGTATGCATAGACTGTTATGTTGGACCATGCGTGAGCTGAGAGTCCGGTATGATTGAAATAAGTAACAGTGCTGTTCTGCCAGCTTTCTCCATAACTCACATTGTAGGAATCGGTCAGATCTCCTGCACCTGCATTCCAGCTATGGTTAACCCAGAAATTACCAGTTGAGTTTGTGAAATTTTCAGGTGTTCCCGGTATAGCAAATGAAATCGGATCTTCCTGGTACTGATGGTATGGAAGAGTATAACCTTCTATTATTTTCCATACATAGTTTGGATCGTCTTCTGTTGTGATCACATCCTGTGTACCACCGACATTCCAGTTCAGACCTGTTGGTCCTGAAACATAGGTAAAACTCATGAAGTTGGAATAGGAAGTAGAAGTACCTGCACCACTTACCGGGGTGCCTGAATAATAGCCCTTGGTCACAGTGCCATCATTTACTCCGACAAGACCACCATTACTAGTACCAGTGGCAGTACCTGTGGCAAAACTGTTGTAAACATACCCTAAATTCAGCCCGGTAAGACCACCAACATAACGATCTCCGGTAGTTGCATTACCGGTGGCATAACAGTTGCTGATCGTATCCCAATTCTTCCCGACAAGACCACCAACAGACTGACCAGAACCGGTGACATCGCCAGTAGCATAACAGTTGAGAACATCAGCATTACTTTCGCCTATAAGACCGCCAACTTCAGTTGAGCCAGTAACGGTGCTATTGGCAGAACAGTTGCTGACAGTTTTACGATTATAACCTGCAAGACCACCGATATAGTTAGAAGAACCGCTAACATTACAGGTGGCAAAACTGTTGCTCACAGTACCACCGCCACCGTTTTCCCCGAGAATACCACCGACATAAGAAACACCGGTGACATTACCAGTTACAGAACAGTTGTTAACTATACCATTACCGCCATTTTCCCCTAAAAGACCTCCTACATAAAATGCTGTTGAAACAACACCTTCTGAGCTTGTTTCTACTCCAAGATCATGGATATTTGCACCAGTATTAGTGTAACCAAAGAGACCAGTATAGTTAGTAGTCTGATAAACGATCAGGTTCGTAATTGAATAGCCATTTCCGTCAAAGTCACCTGTGAACTGAGTACCGGAATTACCGATAGGAGTGTGATTTCCTGCAAGTGTGATGTTCTGTGTCAGCAGGAAGTATTTATCCCAGTCAGCAGAAGTTGCTGACAGTGTGTCAACATCGCTGTCGGATGATAGCAGATATGGATCATCGCTCGTACCGCTTCCACTGGAGTATGGAACATTCTGATACTGGAAATATGGAAGAGTATAAGCATCTGTCATTCTCCAGATGAAGCTTGAATCGTTTTCAGTTGTGATTATGTCACTGTTTTCATTCCAGTTAAGGCCTGTTGCTCCTGATACGAATGTAAAATTGGTGAAGCTGGAATAGGAAGTTGAAGTTCCCTCCCCAGAAACAGGACTGCCGGAATAATAACAGTAGGAATGCACAGTACCAGAATTGAGTCCAACAAGACCGCCGACACTAGAAGAACCACTGGCAGTGCCTGTGGCAAAACTGTTGCTAACATTGCCACCATAATTATTGCCGATAAGACCGCCTACATTAGAAGAACCACTGGCAGTGCCTGTGGCAAAACTGATGCTAACATTGCCACCAGCATTATTAGTGCCGATAAGACCACCAACGTCATTACCAGAACTAGTAGCATCACCTGTCGCAAAACTGTTGCTCACTGAGCTGCCGCTATTATAGCCGAGAAGACCGCCGACTTTACTAGAACCAATTACATCGCCAGTGGCAGAACAGTTGCTAACAGTACCAGAGAGTTCATTCCCGATAAGACCGCCAACATACGAACCACCATTAATTACATCACCTGTGGCAGAACAGTTGCGAACAGTACTATAGAGATCATACCCGATAAGACCACCGATATAAGTACCAGAACCACTGACATTACCTGTGACAGAACAGTTGCGAACAGTTCCTTGTTGATTTTTCCCGATAAGAACAGCAACATTAGAGCCACCAGTGACATTACCTGTGGCAGAACAGTTGCTAACAGTACTAAAGGCATTTTGCCCGATAAGAACACCAACAAGAGAACCTGTTGAAACAACACCATCTGAGCTTGCTTCTACCCTCAGGTCATAGATGTTAGCACCGGTATAAGCATAACCAAAGAATCCGGCATAACTAGTGGTCTCATATACGGTCAGCTCCTTAATTGTATATCCATTTCCGTTAAAGTCACCTGTGAACTTAGTGCTGGAATTACCAATTGGAGTATGATTACCCACAAGTGTGATATTCTGTGTCAGTTGGAAGTAGCTGCTCCAGTTAGCAGGAGTTGCTGAAAGTTCGTCAATATCTTCATCAGTTGAGAGCAGATATGGATCATCGACTGTGCCGCTTCCGCCGGAGTAAGGAGTATCTTCTACAAGATCCTGATACTGGAAGTATGGAAGACTAGATCCATCGTCTATCCTCCAGATGAAACTTGAATCATTTTCTGTTGTGATTATGTTTCCACTTTCATTCCAGTTAAGGCCTGTTGCTCCTGAAACGAATGTGAAATTGGTGAAGTTTGAATAGGAAGTTGAAATTCCCTCCCCAGAAACAGGACTGCCGGAATAATAACAGTAGGAATTCACAGTACCAGAATTGCTTCCAACAAGACCGCCTACATTAGAAGGACCACTGGCAGTGCCCGTGGCAAAACTGTTGTTAACAGTACCAGAATTGCTTCCAACAAGACCGCCGGCATACTGAGAAGAAACACTAACATTGCCAGTGGCAAAACTGTTGGAAACTGTGCCAGCACCGTTATTAAATCCGACTAGACCACCGACATCAGAAACACCAGCAACATTGCCAGTGGCAGAACAATTGAAAACAGTATTAGCATTATAGCCGAGAAGACCGCCGACTTTACTAGAACCAATTACATTGCCTGTGGCAGAACAGTTGTTTATACTGCCGACACCTTCATTCGTTCCTATAAGACCACCGACAATATTGCCAGAACTGGTGACATTGCCTGTGGCAGAACAGTCTCTAACCGTGCCGCCTACATTCGCTCCGGCAAGAACACCAGCATAACTACCTGATGTTGAAATAACACCGTCTGAGCTTGCCTCTACTCCAAGTTCATGGATGTTACCGCCAGTAGATATGTAACCGAAGAATCCAACAAAAGGCCCAGTACCATAAACAGTTATATTTTGTATTGAATGTCCATTTCCATCAAAATCACCTGTGAAGTAAGGTGAAGTTTGGCCAATTGGAGTGTGGTTGCCCACAAGTGTGATGTCATTTGTTAGTGTGAAGTACTTGTCCCAATCAGCAGAAGTTGCTGACAGTGTATCAATATCGCTGTCGCTTGAAAGCAGATACGGACTTTCACTCGTACCGCTTCCACCTGAGTATGTTGCTGCTGAAACTATACCTGTACATGATAATAACATGCAAACGAATAAAGCTGAAATAATAATTTGATGTGTCTTCATCCCTATGCCACCTCTATGATTAAAATTAATAGATAATATATAAAATATAATTTGCAATCAATATTTGTGTTGATATATTATAAAAGTATTCCGTAGAGTCACGATTATAATGCCGTTAATATTTATGAAAAAGACAATCTGTAAAGTAGTCAAGCGATATATTGGTTTAAAATAGAAAAAAATTAAAGAGCAGAAAAACTGCTCTTTCTTATTCAAATTTCTGTCTTCTTCTCAAAATAACAGAAAGTAAAACAAACACAACACCTGCAATTGCAGTAAATCCGGGAATGCCAGATGTTTCCTCTTCCTCAACAGGTTCTGATTCTTCTTCAACTATTGATGCAGATGCAGTATCCTGCTCAGATGTTTCACCAATCTCATCTCCGACAACATTGAAAACAGAGAATCCCGGTGTTTCAGCATAGAAATAGTAGTATTCACCATCTTCACTTTCCTGAGATGTTGGAAGGTCGTTCCACTGGTCACCATGATACCTTGTCATGCGGATTGTAGAAAGATCGATGTCGTTCTCTTCTATCCACTGTTTACTTACCTTGAAATGAATCATGATATTGTCTGCACTAGCTGAAGAGATAGTTCCTTCACTTCCAACATCAATGCTCATTATCTGGTAAGAATGACCGGAAGAAGCTGGAACTCCTTCAGGAGTACTGGAAAGTACCTGCACTTTGGAAACTACCAGACCTTTGTCATCCTTTGCATCAAAACTGACACCCAAAACAGGTGTGCCGCTATCAGAGAAGTCATAATTAACTTCTGAACCACCTGTTACACGCTTCACAGAAGATGCAGAGTTTGAAACTATTGCAGGGTTCTGACCCTGGCTGACCGATGCACGAACCCCATCATCATCTGAACCACTGTTGGAACTTGGAACACTCTTGAAGAGTCCGTAGGTACTTGTGTAATCCGCTATTGACGCTATGTCTACACTAACACCGGAATCAAGATTTACAGATACAAAATTACCAGATGTATTAAGTGTTGCATTTGGAACAGCAACCCACTCATTTCCATTCAGTTTGTACAGAGTTACTGATGACTCAATAGAACTGCTCATACCTGAATCGTCATAGAAGATAGTCATATTCATATCTTCAAGGAGACCAATATCCAGGTAGCCATTTACATTTGCTTTACCAGAAGGACCGGTAGAGATTGTTTCGTTGCTTCTTATTGCAGTTCCATCATAAATCGGTACAAATGAAAGTTCCATGGAACCTGTATCTATCTCCAGATTATCAATTGTACAATTTGTAGATGATCTGGAATAGAATTCATAGTCATCATTTCCTATTGCAGTGTTACCTGTAAGGGTGATATTCTCTGAGTTATAGAGAGAGAATCCACAGGAATAAGCTGAGCCCAACTCACTATTTGGAGATACTGCATTGGAATTAGATGCCATCAGAACCCCGTTACTGCCTTCATTATAATTGGCGGTATTGCCATTCAGAATGTTGTAAGCAGAGTAACCAATAAAGATACCTGTGGCTGGTCCACCTGAAATTTCCTCAGGGTTTACAATAGGATTAATAGACATTGAAGCTGGTTCAATATAAGTATAGGTGTTGTAACTGGCAACATTGTCTGTCAGAGTATTATTGTTTGATGAACTCAGATAAATTCCGTATCGGCCGTTATAGTTTGCATCATTGGATGTAAGTGTATTGTTGTCTGATGAACCAAAATACATTCCATATCGGGTATTGTTCATTGCAGTATTATCTGTCAGCGTATTGTGGTCGCTTGAGGATGACAGACGAATTCCATAGTAATTATTGTAAATATCGTTGTCATCCAATGCGTTGTGGCTTGAAGAAGACAAATAGATACCATAGTAACTATTGTTATTAGCAATGTTGCTACTCAGTGTATTATTTTCTGAATGATCAAGAACAATACCACGGCTATTGTTGTTTACAACATTGTTTGTTACTATACTGTTATTTGAATAACCAAGGTAAATACCAGCTACCTCAGAGCTAGTTACGCCTGTAACATTGAACCCATCAATTGTTACATTGTCCACAGTTACATTGAATACGTGGTCTGATGAATCACTTGCATTTATATTAGTAGTTGTTGACCCATTCTCTGAACGAAGTGTAACACTCTTGTTGACAACAACATTTTCATTGTAAATACCATCAGTTACAATTATTGTGTCACCGTCATCTGCATCATTTATTGCTTCCTGAATACTTGAATAATCATTATCAGAACCGCTTCCAACACGCATTGTTGGAACATTTGATACAGTGACATTCATTACCTTAGAATCAATTGAACCATAACCATCACTTACATTAAATTCAATGTGATAAGTTCCTGCATCGTTGAAATCAATGTTCCATAAACCTTCACCTGTGCTGGTGTTGAAGTCATCGAACAGTGAACTTCTGTTACAGTCAAATACCGGCGTATCACCGTCGGTATCTACTGTGCAGTTGATGTCAAAACTGATAGTTTCTCCTTCACTGGTTGTGATGTCTGTTACATTGAGAATACGTATCTCATTGTTAGGGATCTGAACCTTGTCACTGAATCCTTCTGAAAGTGTGAAATCTGTGGCATTGTATGCATAGACTGTTATGTTAGACCAGGCATGTGAAGAGAGCCCGGTATGGTTGTAGAAATTGTTCGTTGTGCCATTCTCCCAACTTTCACCAATGCTGATATTATAAGAATCAGTTGTACCGCTTGTATCTGCACTCCAGCTATGGTTCACCCAGAAATTGCCTGTAATGTTTGTGAAACTTTCAGGAACTGATGGTGTGAAAAGTGAATCGACTGTAAAAGTCTTTGCAGTTGAGTTCTGACCATTCGGATTGATGACGTACAGAGACCAGTCACCTTCAATTGCTTTTGTCAGATTGAATGTGGCATTGATAGTAGTATAAGTTCGGCTATCAATTGTTCCGGTAACTGGATCCCGGCCACTCATTGTTAGATTTACAAATATAGGATCTGTGACGTTGAAGCAACATCCAGTGATGTTTATCCAGAATAATGTACTGCTGTCTGTGTTGTTAGCACCACTGCTCGGGGAAATTGTTTCTACATATGGAGCAAGAGGAGAGGGAGTATCCTGATACTGGAAGTATGGGAGGGTATAACCATCTATTATTTTCCATATGTAGTTGGAATCATCTGCTGTTGTGATATTGTTGCCGCTTTCGTTCCAGTTAAGGCCGGAACTGCCTGAAATGAATGCGAAACTGGTGAAGTTGGTAAAGGAGCTGTAAGTACCAATGCCATTATTCGGATTGCCGGAATAATAACTGTTGATCACAGTATCTACATTAGTCAACCCGACAAGACCGCCGACAGATTCACTAGAACCACTGACAGTACCAGTGGCAAAACTGTTGCTCACAGTACCACCATTATTATACCCGACGAGACCGCCGACATTTGAACTACCAGTGACATTGCCAGTGGCATAACTGTTGCTCACAGTACTCACAGTACCAACATTAAACCCGACAAGACCGCCGACATTTAAACTACCAGTGACGTTGCCAGTGGCATAACTGTTGCTCACAGCACCATTATTCCGCCCGACAAGACCGCCGACATAATTTGTTGTTGAAAAAACACCATCTGAACTTATTTCTATTCCCAGATCATGGATATTAGCGCCGGAACCTGCATATCCAAAGAATCCGGCATAGTCTCCAGTCTGATAAACGGTCATGTTCTGGATGGCAAATCCGCTTCCCTCAAAATCACCTGTAAACTGAGTTTCGGAATTACCAATAGGAGTATGATTGCCTACAAGTATGATGTCCTGTGTTAGTGTGAAGTTCATTCCCCAATCAGCAGATGTTGCGGAAAGTTCGTCGATATCAGCATCATTTGATAGTTGATATGGATCATCTGCTGTACCGCTACCTCCGGAGTAAGGATGTTCCTGGAAATATGGAAGACTGGAACCATCATTTATTCTCCAGACGAAATTTGGATTATATTCCGTTGTAATTATATTGCCGCTTGCATTCCAATTAAGGCCTGATGGTCCTGAAACAAAGGAAAAATTTGTAAAGTTTTCATAAGATGTAGACGTTGAATAAGTATCTTCCAAACCATTGGAATGATAACAATTAATTACATTTGCATCACTATTCTCTCCGATAAGACCACTGGCAGAAAAAGTCGAAGCAACATTACCAGTGGCATAACAATTGGTTATATTTGCATTGTTATTATTTCCGATCAGTCCACCGGCAGAGAACCCTCCAGAAACATTACCAGTGGCATAACAATTGGTTATATTTGCATTATCATTTACTCCAATTAATCCACCAGCAAAAAGGCCATCAACAGTACTATTGGCATAACTATTTGTTATCGTACCACCACTATTCTCTCCTATAAGGCCACCTGCATCTGCACCAGTGACATTACCAATAACATAAATGTTGTTTATTGTACCCTTATTGGAACCTGCAAGAATACCACTCGGAGCTATTGTTGATGTAACGATACCTTTTGAACTTGCTTCGATTCCAATATCATGGATGTATGCGTCATTGCCTATATAAGCAAAGAATCCAGCTTTGTTGTCAGTGTAAACAGTCAGATTTTTTATTGTATATCCATCCCCATCAAAATCACCTGTGAATGGAATGCTTTGATTAGCAATAGGAGTATGATTACCCACAAGTGTGATGTCGTTTGTTAGTGTGAAATTATAACCCCAATCATCAGAAGTTGCTGACAGATTATCAATGTCACTGTCAGATGAAAGTTGATATGGTTTGTCTATTGTGCCGCTGCCGCCTGAGTAGGTGGCAGCTGAAGCTATTCCTGTGCATAAAAGTATCATGCAGATAAATGTCGCTGAATTGAGATATTGTCTTTTTGATGATATACTAACCACATCCTAATCTGGTATCCAACCCTCAAACTAGAATAATAAATATAAAGAATATTATTAATAACTAAATTATAATATAATTATGATATATAAGTGTTTAGACTGTTGTGCTAATGATTAGCATGAAAAATAGAACTTGCACTGTTTGATTAAATATAGGGAGCAATTAATAAAAATAAAATGAGGAGAGCTTATCGCTCTCTCAGATTCTTATTTTTCCTGGTCAGAACCACAAGTGAAACGAACACAACTCCTGCAAGAGCAGTGAATCCAGGAGTGTCTTTTGTTTCCTTTTCTGCTACAGGTTCCGCGACTTCTTCAGTAATTGATGCTGATGCAGGAACCTGATCAGAACTTGCAGTTATCTCATCTCCCACAACTCCAAATATTGAGAAACCCGGAGTTTCAGCGTATAAATAGATATACTCACCATCTTCACTTTCCTGATAGGTTGGAAGGTCATTCCACTGATCATCATGATACCTTGTCATGCGGATAGTGGTAATATCGATGTTGTTCTGTTCTATCCACCCTTTGCTTACCTTGAAGCGTATTTGGATGTTGTCTGCATTGCCTGAGGAAATAGTTCCTTCGCTTCCAACATTAATACTCATCATCTGGTAAGCCTTGCTTGAATGCTGAGATACTCCTGAAGGCGCTTCTGAAAGAACCTCAACTTTGGCTACAACAAGACCTTCATCGTCTTTTGCATCAAAGCTTACACCAAGAACAGGTGTGTCACTGCCAGAGAACTCATAGTCAATTTCCGAACCTGAAATGATACGCTTTACAGACGTAACAGTGCTTGTTACTATTGAAGAATCCTGTCCCGGACTGACTGATGTACGGGAGCTTGATGAGGAACTGCTGCGGGTTGTGCTGCTGCCGGATGAACTATCTCCTGGTGAATCATCGTCATCACCACTTGAAGAACCATCGCTTACTACCAGAGCATAGTAACCGGACATTGTCAGAGTTGCTGAGACTGAGTTATTGTCTGTGTCAAGAGATGATCCTGCAACTTCATTCCATTCTGAACTACTTAAAGGTTTTACATAGAGTTCAATATCTGCTTCGGTAGTTGAATTCATATCAGTGTCATTGTAGAAGAACTCTGCATCCATGTTGATAGGAGTAGTGATCCAATAATTACCGTTGATTCCGGTCTTACCTGTAGGATGTGGGTACTCAAGTTCAGAAGCCCATCCTATGGAACTATAGGAACTATTTGATGTGAAACCAAGTTCTGCCATTCCATCATTGACAAGTAAAGAAGTCACTACGTTATCTGGTGATGTTCCCAGGTATAAATACCTGTATCCGGTATTGTATTCATCACTATTATTTACCTGATTATCCAGGAGAGTACAATTAGCAGAGTTAGAAAGATGAATGCCAGAATTAGTATTTTCAAAAACAGTATTGTTTGTCAGTTCATTATGATTCGACATAAATAGAAGAATACCGGACTGACTATTGTTGCTAACAATATTGTCTGCCAGAGTGCAATAATCTGAATCTTGTAGACGAAGTCCATAATTGGAATTATTACTTACAGTATTGTAAGTCAAAGTATTATTATTAGAATCTGTTTGCATATTAATGCCATAAAAACCGTTGTCCCGTACAATATTGTCAGTCAGGACACAGTTCACTGAACCGGAAAGATAAATGCCTGTTCCAGAATTATCACTTGCATTATTACTCGTTAACGTACTGTTGCTTGAATAAGACAGGTAAATACCAGTACCGGAATCACTTGTTGCGTTGTTGTTTGTTAGTGTGCTGTTCATTGCAGCAATCAGACGAATACCATAACTATCACCGTTGACCTCATTGCCCGAAAGCGTATTATAAGTGCTAGAGTCCATGTTGATACCGGCCGTATCGCCTCCATTTATATTATTGTTTGACAGTGTATTGTAGTGGGATGAACTTACAATGTACATACCATACGCAGAATTATTGTAAAGAGTATTTTCTGCTACTGTATTATTAATACTTGATAAAATATAAAATCCAACATCTGATGAATCATTGATTGTGTTGTTAATCAGAGTATTATTGTTAGATGATAGGCTCAGGTGAATACCCTGGTCATTTGCATTTAAGGTATTTTCTGAAATTTGATTGTTTGTTGCTGTCCTCATGTGGATACCATTGTCTGAATTATTGTTAATGGTATTTCCTGTAATAGTATTATTGTCTGAATAATATACATAAATGCCATAATAATTTCCTGTTACTATGTTATTTGTAACAGTATTGTCCGAACCATACAACTCAATGCCTGCATATACGGAACCGGTGGCTCCAGATACATTAAATCAATTTATTGTAACATTATCGGCCCATACATAGAATACATGGTCATTGGAAGCTGTGGCCACTACTGCAGTGCTTGCTGCTCCGTTCTGAGAGCGTATTGTTAGATTGCCGATATAAACATTTGGATTTTCTGTATATGTACCATCAGTCACAATGATAGTATCACCATCAGTCGCGTTTGAAAGTGCAGCTGAGATGGTTTTATTTCCATAAGCAGAACCTACCATAATCTCATGTGCCGAAACCATACCTGTGCATAATAGTAATGCACACATAAATAAAACTGGAATAAAGTAAACTCTTTTTAATCTCATCCCTGTGTACCTCATTATTTGATTTAAAAATATAGCATAATATATATTTTGACTTTAATTTATATTAAGATTATATTATATATATGTAATCTACTGTAGGAATTATTACAGCGTTAACTGTGTGAAAAATGCTGAGTTCAGGGTACCCTATACCATAATTGAGAAAATAAAAAGTCAAAAGTAGATACAAAAATAGAAAAGGCTAGAAGTTTCTTCTTCCTCAACTGGTTCTTCTACTAAGAGAGAGTAGAAAACAGGATTCAGCTAAAGAAGGAAATTAGAGAAAAACGTCATCAGTATTACTTTCACCCTGCAAACATTGGTCTTTTATACTACACTGCACAGAAAGTAATTTGAAAATAAGGATTGGTGATAAGTTTGGAAATATTAAAAGAACCATCAATAACAGAGATAGAAGAACGGACAGTGGCCTATGTCTCATTCACAGGCAACTACCTTGGAAACGCTGAAGTGTTTTCGGAGCTATTTGGCAAACTCTTCAACTGGGTTGCTCCGAAACAGGAACAACTAACAGGACCGGATACTGTTATGCTCTCGGCTTACTACGATGACCCGGCAGTAACCCCACCGGATAAACTAAAACTGGAAGTCTGCATGAGTATTCCGGAAGAAGCGGAAGTTGAGGGAGAGATCAAGAAGAAAAAACTTCCCGGTGGAAAATATGTGATACTGAGTGTGGAACTTACCGGACCGGAGGAGTATGCCGCTGCCTGGGAAAAGGTCGTTAAATGGCTGATTCAGAACAATCTTGAAATTGACATGTCAAGGGCAAGTTATGAAGTCTACCTGAACTCACCGGAAGAGCATCCGAAAGGACATCATATTGTAGATATCTGCATGCCGGTTAATTGAAAAGTATCATTGATACTTTCCTTTTTTTCAGTGACAAAAAACAACCTGCAATCTAAAAACAAAGCAAGCGTCCGCCGAAGGCGGCACATTCCAATACTACTATGCAGAAGATTATTTTCAAAGAGTATCGTACTTATGTAGAGAATTCTGCAGGAGTACGGAGAAGAAGGTATTCTGTAGTATTATGCTAATTATTTTATTAGGTCTTGTGGAAAAACGCCGGCTTCGCCAGACCATCCAGGTTATTCATAATCTACAATGAATCATAATAAACGTAATTTGACAGCCAAATTATCCATATAACAGGCATTTTTCATCCATTCAAACTTTTTTATTCAGCCACAGGCAGACAAATACATTTACTAACCTTTAAATAGAGTGTCATGTTAACAGTTGACACGTTAACAACTATCATTATTATTTATACAAAATCTATGGAAGGACAAAAATGCTTGGAATAGATGACCCACAGATATGGCTGGCTTACATACTCTGTTTTGTAAGTGCCATTGGCTGCATTATCTATGGAGCCCTTAAATGGAACGATGATTCCGACGATGAAGAGGTGGACTAATGGCACTCAGTACACCCGTTCTAGGAATAATTATACTTATATACCTCATGGTGATCTTTTATCTTGGATGGCTTGGATACAAGAAAACAAAAGAAACCGAAGACTACATGGTAGCCGGAAGGAAGATACACCCATACATCCTGGCACTATCTTACGGTGCTACATTTATCAGTACTTCAGCAATCATCGGTTTTGGTGGAGCTGCCGGTGCCCTTGGCATGGGACTTTTATGGCTTGCATTCATGAACATTTTTGTTGGAATATTCATCGCATTCGTAGTATTCGGTTCAAAAACCCGCCGTGTGGGACTTAACCTTGGTGCAGTCACATTCCCTGAACTTCTCGGAAGGCGTTTCCAGTCAAGGTTCATACAGGGATTTTCCGGAGCACTAATAGGTATATTCATGCCATTGTACGCTGGGATTGTACTTATCGGAGGAGCAAGATTCCTCGAATCAACCCTCAATATTAATTACGACATTGCAGTTCTTATTCTCACAATAATCGTAGCTGCATATGTAATCACAGGCGGGCTTATCGCTGTTATGTACACCGATGCCCTTCAGGGAACTCTCATGTTTATTGGCATGATATTCCTGCTGGTATTCACATATATCAAAATGGGAGGAGTCACTGCAGCCCACTCCGCACTTACAGCTATGAACGACCTTGTTCCTGAAAGCCTCGCAGCCGGAGGACACCTGGGCTGGACATCCATGCCCGCATTCGGCACACCCATATGGTGGACACTGGTATCAACCCTTGTACTTGGCGTGGGAATCGGAGTAGTTGCACAGCCACAGCTTGCAGTCAGGTTCATGACAGTAAAGAACGACACAGCACTTAACAGGGCTGTACTCGTTGGTGGTCCTTTCATTCTCATGATGACAGGAGTAGCCTTCACAGTTGGCGCACTTTCAAATGCGTACTTCTATGACACGCTGGGGCAAATATCAGTTGTCGTTGCAGGAGGGAACACAGACCTCATCATGCCGGAATTCATCAACAGTGCAATGCCAGATACTTTTGTAGTTCTGTTCATGCTGACCCTGCTGGCAGCGGCGATGTCAACCCTCAGTTCACAGTTCCACACAATGGGAACCTCAATAGGACATGACTTTTATCGTGAATTCATCAAAAAGGGAGAGCTTGGCCAGACCATCAACATAACAAGAGCAGCAATAGCATTCACAATCCTTGCAAGTGTTATACTGGCATATGTACTTCCAATCAGTATTATCGCCCGTGCAACAGCAATATTCTTCGGACTTTGTGCAGCAGCATTCCTGCCAATGTACACTGGAGCTCTTTTCTGGAAACGTATGACAAAGGAAGGTGCAGTTGCAAGCCTGCTTGTCGGTACTTTCAGCAGTCTGTTCTGGCTTACATTTGTGCATAAATCAGAAGCAGTGCCACTGGGAATCAGTAAGGCAATCTTTGGTGTTGACACCATACTCACAGGGACCTGGACAGTTGTAGATCCAATACTGGTAGCTACACCAATTGCATTTGTTGTAGCTATTGTTGTCAGTCTCATGACAAAGCCAACACCACAGGAACACCTTGATGTCTGCTATAAGTAACAGAAAAATAGAGAAATAATTAATCCAAAACCGGGCATCGATTGCCCACACTTCTTTTTTTGTTCAATCCGAACTGATTCAGTCAGCCTGATAAAACAAATTATCCTCTGGAATCATTAGTGGCAAATCGATATGGAAGGTCGATCCTTCATTCATTCTGCTCTCCACCCGGATATTCCCGTTGTGACAATTTATAATCCTCTGACAGATATTAAGTCCCAGACCTACACCTGAATAATTTCTCGTCAATGAACTGTCGGCCTGATAGAATTCCTCAAATACCCGGGAAATATCCTCTTTGAGGATACCTATTCCATTGTCTCTGATACTTATGCACAAACGACCCTGTTCCTGACGGGCAGATATGGATATTGTACTGCCTGCCGGAGAGAATTTTATTGCATTGTCCAGCAGATAACTCAATGCATGGAAAAGCTTTTTACTGTCACCCATAATGGATGGCATGTTTTCAGGAAATTCTGTCTGTAACTTCAGATTCTTTTCTTTTATTGCACGTGCGGACTGCATTAAAGTTGTTTCCACAATATCAGAGAAGTTCAGGGGAAGGAAATCATATGTGTGAGCAGAGTGATCCATATCAATATACTGCAGAGAGTCAACAATCCTTTCAAGTTTGTTAATGCTAAGAAGAGATTTGTCAAGAGCATCGGCCTGCTCACTGCAGACCGGACCCAGGATGCCATCATAGAGAAGTTCATTGTAACCTTTAATAATGGAAAGAGGAGTTCTGACTTCATGACTGAATATGGATATAAGTTCCTTTTTCATCCGATCAAAAGAACTAAGTTTTTTCCGGCAGGAAGAAAGTTCTTTTTCATAATTGATAAGACCTGTTTCACATTCCCTGAGTTTTAAAGTAAGCTTGCCGGCATTCACAAGCAAATCAAGGACCTTTCCTGTACGCGATACAAGCATCTCCACTTCAGAATATGAGAGTAATGGCACATCACCTACCACTCCCTTACAACCGGAGTCATGTTCCGGGATGAACGGGCCAATGTGCACAGAAACAATATGCTTGCCCTCAAAAACAAAAGGAAGCAATGCATGTGCCAGATCATGGCTGCATTTGTACAAGCAATAATGATTTTTCTTATGTTCACCGTCTATTCCATATTCAGTATTTCCTTCTCTTTTTATTCCTTCTGCGCAAACAGGAGAAAAGGAAAAGTCTTCCGGAGAAAACAGATCACCCGATATTAAACAGTTCATCCCACTATTTTCATCACCACATGGGACAGAATGAATTCCTGATGTGAACAAAATCATCGTATTCAGAGGATCAACTATAGTACATGATATACTGTAATCCTTGCACAAACTATCCATGAGTTCACATAGTTCTTCCATATTTACAAGGTCAGTAAAGCTATACTCCATAGTTGTCACTACCCAATACTTATAGCTGCCAGTTAGAAAAGCAACTTCTGCGTATTTCGTTGTCTTAACTACGCAATCATATATATAATAATAAGAAACATAGTTATATATTGTATAAGAATTGTTATAATGCGTATTAACAATTATCATATTGCCAAATGGATTAAATACTAAAAGATTGCACAAACACCTCTTGATACCCCAGATCCATGCGGCACATGAGTTCACCTGCAAATCAGAATAGAAAATAGCTGATCATATAGGCAAAAGCCGTATGACGAGAACTAGAGGGGATATATTTTATAAATAAATGTAACTCGACTTTTGCCTAACAGTTCTTCGACATAATCAAATATAAACCTATCCGTAGTATATAAATGAAGATCGAAATAATTTATAACTATACTGTTATAAAAACACGGGGCAGTCAATTTCCATAATAATTACATCTGCATCAGACACTGTTTTTACATAACCCGCAAAAACCTGTGGGTCCTGAGAGATAACACCAAAGGTATTGTAATGCATTGGTACAACCGTTTTGGGGCGCAACATCTCCACAGCCAGTGCGGCGTCTTCAGGGCCCATGGTATAGCGGCCTCCGATCGGAAGAATTGCAACATCAGGGCTATAAAGCCTGGAAATTAGCTCCATATCACCAAAAAGACCCGTGTCTCCTGCATGGTATACTGATCTTTCACCTGCCTTTATGATAAATCCGGCAGCTCTGCCACCATCAATCTCCCTTCCTGCCTCATCAATGGAAGAAGAATGCCTGGCATCTGTCATTGTGAAACTCAGGTCCCCGATCTTTACTGTCCCGCCTATATTCATACCTTCGGTTTTCGCATCTTTTGATTTCAGGTACTTAGACAGTTCATGTATGCAAACCACTGTGCACCCTGTTCTTTTAGCAATCTCCACAGTATCGCCCAGATGATCGTTATGTCCGTGAGTAACTGCGATAATATCCGGGTAAAGTTCATCTGCTTTGACTTTTGCCGACGGATTTCCTGTTATGAAAGGATCAATCAAAACCATGGTACCTGCCACATCTATCCTGAAACAGGAATGACCAAGCCAGGTAAGTACAAAATTATCCATGGGACAAAAACAGTATTGCAGAATAAGAGTCTATCGACAGAAGCGGTAATAAATTTAAGCCACTAAACAAAATAAGCATCCATGGAAATAGGTATAGTTGTGCATGGGCCCGATGTTGTGGATTCGGGAATGGCGGCAAAAGTCATTGATAAGATCGGGGCACTTGGAAACATTTCTGCTGTCATGGCAGGAACTATCGGAAAAACGGCTGTCCTTGATGCACACCTTGAGAATATAATAGATATGAGTAAAAGTCTGAAGCCCAGCAAATGTATTGAAGATTTTTTTATCACAAAAGACCTGATCATCCTGCTGAATCATGGTAAGACAACTGAAAACGGCCTTCTTTTTGCAAATATCGTTGTTTCAAGGATAAAAGACAGAAACACTAAACCGCTGGTGCAGATTGAACGTCCGGATTTGTCCGACGGAAAAGTTATACCATGGAACAATCAGTCTGTTGACATGGCCATAAAAATATCAAAAATGTTTGAGATGGAGCTCGAAAATGTGCCGGAACTAGTCACACCAATAAGTATTGAAGACCATGGACACCGCATCATCAGGAATGTATATGGTGTACACACCGGAGAAATGATAATGGTCAACGGAATAATTGTAGGATTTGCAGAATCCGAAGATATCCGTATCATAAGTGAGAATGGTTTCATCCGGGAAATCCATGGTGCCAGAATAAAAGAACATGGTCTGGAAAAACTTCACGGATATAATCACAGAATCCCAATTGATCTGCGCAAATGCTGGGTCAAGAGCGGAGCTCTGAGAAGCAGCAACTTTACTGTCCCCAGGAAAGAAACTGGTCCCGAAAGAATTTCAGAACATATCGGAAAAACAGGAAAAATAAGAGCTGTTATCATCGACCACGAAGCTGAAAAGACATTTGAACTGATAGGCGATGCGGATATTGCAGTTACCATTGGTGATGACACAACAGATATTGCTGCCGATATACTCTACAGGCTCAGGATACCCATAATAGGAATCACTGACGGGGATATCGACGGGTTTTCACATTTGAAGCACAAATACCCGGGTTCTGTTGTGATACGCCTGAAACCGGGAAATGATGATAAAATAGGGAAAAAAATTCGTGAGACATTTTTTGACGGAAAAGCAATTGCTGATTTTAAATCGATTACTATACTAAAGAACAATATATTCGAATTGTCGAAAAAATTCATCATTTTTAGCACAGATTATTAATTATTATCTGCTTTAAATTTGCGCATATATAACTTTAAATATAATAATGTCTTATTAGGATTAGAGCTCATTAGAGCATAACGTAATAAGGGGTTATTATGAAAGACTTTGAAGTAAAGATACTTGATGACACAGACTATAAGTTCATAGAAGCACTGAAAAGCCTGGGAATGTCCAGGAATGTAGCAACCACGCTTACATATCTTTCAAACGTGGAAGAAGCATCCTCCCAGGAGATTGAAATGAGCACAGGTCTGAGACAGCCAGAAGTAAGCGTTGCCATGAGGCACATGCGTGAAAGGAACTGGATTGATATCCACAACAAGAAAGCAGTCGGAAAAGGCAGACCTACAAAGATCTACAGGCTTTCCGCTCCGGTTGAAGATATCATCAAACACTATGAACAGAAGATCATAGAAGACACAAAGACAACGATGGATGCCATCACTAAACTTAAGGACATTACAAAAAGAATGTAATTTTTTTAAGTGTGTCCGGTCTAAATCATCCCTGTGAAGCAATACACACAATGGTTAATTTGCCGGGCACAACAATTCCATCAATCGGAACAGCTTTTTTATCTTTTAAAATAAGGACAGTTTCCTGGTTTATACCAAGAATGTCCAGAACGTTTTCATAAGTAGTGTCAACCGGAACAGTCAGTTCTTTACCTGAAAGGTCCGAATTGACAAGTTCTATATCAAGTGTTATTGTCACTCTTGCAACTCACCGTCCGTGGATCTTAAATCTTTGAGGTTTTCCTGTATAAGCTTTGCATCTAGTTCTTCGTATTTCTTTTCACCTTTACGTTCATAGTCTCTTTTATGGAAATTTGACATACGAAAACACCTCGAATAAAATCTGCTACAATAAGTATTAACCTTTTCGGGAAAAAGGTGAACTGCACAAAAAACTGGGCATATAGGGATATATATAAAACAGAATAAATAGAACATGGTAACAATTAGAAAGATATAAATTCTATCTGGTACAGTATAATTATACATCGCAAACAATAAAATAATAGCGGCAAAGATAGAGATGAGTAATAATAAGCATGAAAGAACACTTATAGAACTTCTTGCTGTGCTCGGGGGAAAAAGCTCAGTTTTTTGCTATAAGGAGGGGGTACTGGCAGCAAACCTTGTGACAATGATCACACAGGAAATGGAAAAAGGTTATAAACTTCCTGTGATCAGAATATGCTGGAACGAGAACGAACTGGACAATGAGATGTTGACCGACAATACAAGCTCATTCTATATTTTCAGGAACTTCACCACTGCACTGATCAGGATAGAAAAACTGATCTCCCGGGAAAAACACCTGATAATGATATCTGACATAAGCAACCTTGGATCAGAGCAGAACTCGCGTCCATATATGCGTTTTCTGTCAATACTCCTGCGCAAGAACAAGGAATATGGGAGTACCCTGGTAACCCTGGTTGATAAGGAATGCAGGAACCCATTGGTGAAAGCTGAACTTGTCCCTCATTTCAGGAATTGTTTTATAATCGCGGAAGGAAGAATAGCAAAAGACAACGACAGGCTTGCAGACATAAGATATTCAATAAAAAGTGGCAAGCTTTACCTTGAACCATATCTTCCGGATGATGTCAATAAAATAAAAGAGATCTTCAGTCTCACACCTGAAGAAAAAAAGGAACTGGACCGAATAGTTGGCCAGAGTCTTGAAGAATACAGAACATCAATGTAAATATTTATTCTGTCTACTTAACAAGCATTTCTGATATCTTTTTTAATTGCATACAGTAGTCACATCCGGGGTCATCCTGCATTGCAATTTTTCGGGACCATGTTTTTGCAACATAGTCGTCGTATGCGATGAGTCCTAAAAGCTCCGTACCCAGCTTATCACTGAAGTCAGACACAATGGACATTATATCATCTCTTTTTTCAGCCGGTATCCTGTTAAACAGAAGAGTTGCATGTGTTTCCAGCTTTGCTGACATGCTGGACAGTACATAGGTTCCCCTGATATCCTGAATATCAATGGTTGAAACAATTACTGCCTTGTCAACAAGATTCATTGTCAGGAGACTGGACTTGTTAATACCTGGGCTGCAGTCAAAGAGAAAATGATCGATATCAAACTTCTCTCCGAGTTTTTTAATCAGGCCAAGTAATTTGTCCCTGGCTTCACCAGGTGTGTTAAACATGGCAGAGATGTCCTCTTCGCAGGCTTTCGAAGGAACTATATAGACATCAGTATCTTCATATTTGTAAACGACATCTTCTGCACTGCAAACGCCCTGCAGAAAATCAATAAGTGTCATATCATATCTTATATCAAATAAAGAATGCAGACCCGGGCCATTGACATCAGTATCAATTATACATACTTTACTCCCTTTTTGAGAGAGCATGACCCCCAGATTACCCACAAATGTAGTTTTGCCTGTACCACCTTTATAAGAATGAAAACTCAGAAGCATTTTCATCACCCAAGTAACTGATCAAGTTTATCCTCGACTTCTTCCACCGCAGACCAATGTTCATTGCTCTTATTCTCCATTTTTTTGCTGAGCGAATAATAGATCTTTTTACCTTTCCTTTCTCTTTCAAGCCATCCGGCCCTGTAAAGCTCATTAAGGTACTTGTTCTCGATAGAACGATGTCTTCCTGTGACATCACTCACCTCATCCGCTGTGCATGAAGTTAATTTCGAAACAGCAAACAATGATTTACGGATAGAATCGGGAACTGTGAGAAAGACAGCCATTTTATCGTTGATCGGCGGAGAATTACGGGATTCAAGTTCAGCTATACGTAATTCCAGCAACTTCAAACGTTCGTTCATATCATTAAGATATTCCAAAATCCCATTATTGTTATGAAGGTCGGACATAATAATCAACATGAAAAAAAATTATTTGATTGTAATATCCAATTTAATAGGGCTGATTATATATAAGCTTGCTTAAATTCATTTAATATAATATGAGAACTGTATGCCAATCTTTTTAGATTTACGACAAACTTATAAAATATCAAAACATAAACAAAATAAGTGGAAGAAATGAGAAGCCCATCATATATTGCAAAGCTGGATGATCTTCTTTACGGGGGACTTATCAAACCGTCATCCATCCTGATTGCGGGCTCATGCGGGACAGGGAAAACCAATCTGTGTATGCAATCACTTTTCAGCGCTGCCAGAAAAGGAGAAAACTGTGCATATGTCTCACTGCTCTCGGAGTCGGAAGAAAAGATAGTCAGATCAATGTCCTCATTTTCATTTTATGATGAAAATATTATGGATGACAGGTTGAAGATTTTCTCCATAAATTCGGATATCGTGGCAAAAGGTGACTTTGCAATCTTTGAATACATCAACGAGAATATCCTGAAAGAGAGACCTTCCAGAGTTGTAATTGACACTATGAACGTCCTGGAAGATATTGAAAGCACTTTCGATGAGCGTCCATTCCATAGATCCGAGCTCCGGGCCTTTGTACAGAATCTGTTCCAGGAATTTGACGATAGTGGCATTCTTCTGATGGCCACCGGAGAGATCCCTGCTGCAAACATCAATTCAAGTATGTGGTCATATCTCTTTGATACGGTGATATTACTGGACACAAAAAATGAAGATGACAGTAGCTACCGATTTCTTGAAATAATCAAGGAGAGAGGGAGTGGTTTTATCGCAGGAAAGCATAAGTTCAGTATTACCAGTGACGGAATCACTTTTTAGATCCCATATGGAAAAATTAAAGCGCGTTTCAGAGATGAATATCCAGGTCATTCAACTCACGCTGGCTATGTTTTTTGATGATATTGTTAAGCCTCATACGCACGGTTTTTATGCCTTCCTCACTTGTGAAATGTGCGAGTACGTCCGTAAGCTGGTCTACCATGAACTGGTAATCCCTTTCGGTACCCGTATCCCTTAATTTTTGCATTGCGGATTCTGCTACTTCAGATGTCCATTCACCATTCGTGTAATACACTTTATCCTCAACTTCAAGTTTTTTCCTTGCCACGTCATTGTTGACCCTGGCAAAAATAAGTTCCACAGTATGAGGGTCACCCACAAATTCGTTCATGAACTGCATGATATCCATGACAACTTCAAAATAAGGAATCTCAGGGTTCTCACAATCCTTGAAAAGCTGGGAAAGCTCCAGACGTATGTTCCTCTCGGCCGGCTTAAGAAGATAACTGGTAATATCATTGATTATAGCCGCACAATTACCGTTATCCATACTTGAGGATAATTCATACGTACTGGCTGGCAATACGTTAAATTTCCCGTAATATTTCAATAAATTCTTACGCAAACGCTGGACATCTAAATTTGCCAAAATATCACCTGAATTATAATTATTTGAAATTAAATCCCCTTATAAAAGAATTCATTTCATCTTCTAGTTTGCTATCCAGAAGTTCCCGTGAACTTTCAAATAGAATCATAAAATCACTTATGTCTTCTGAAGTAATGCTTTTCCCCATGTTAAGCCTGAACTTGAGTGCCTCATAAGTACCAATAAGCTCAGGCATCACCATTCGCGGATAATCTCCAGCCATGGTTTTCAACATGCCCTTTGCCCGCGGATACGGTAACACCAGATAGCCTTTATATCTGGAAGAAAGACCACTATTTTTAGGCTTCAGAATCGTGAAACCCAGTTTATCTTTGAAAAAACGTGCTGCACCCGGATTATCCGGCATTGTAATCACATTGGTCTTCAAATGATTTACAGCAATGGCAAAAAGCAGGCGACCTATACCAACATGCCGATGTGCCGGATGAATCTCAATGCTCCTGAGCAAATGAATTGAATGGTGCACTACATTGGTCTTGCCACGATAAGTTTTTTCCGTTTCCCCGGATATCTGCTCAAACCTTGCAAAGCCCAGTAGTTTAGTGCTGCCTTTTATCGCAACAAATAATGAATGTCCCGAACTTAATGAACTTTTAAGCAGGAAATCATATGGCATCCCAAACTTATTGTGAAAATAATTAAAACCGATATTTGCAGAATTTCCAATATCTATGTCAAGCTGGTCCACCAATGAGCCAGTTTCAAGTACGCCATAGCTGATATTTCCCGCTACATGTAGTATATCCATACCTTCAATTGACATTTTTTATCATCTGATCTCAAACATTTACAGTGCTCGTGACCGAATAGAAAGTGTATCTTCCTTTCTTGACAGTGTTTACCATTTGTTCCTGTTCCAGATAGCCCATTACAAGAGATAGCTTTTCAAAGTCTATCGGATAACCGCTTGCCTTGATCTGCTTCTCAAGCTGTTTCAGGGTTGCAGAACCTGCAATTGAAAGCTGGCCGATTATCACTTCCTCAATAGGCATGTCTTTTAGCCTTATGGGCTGTGGCTGTTCAAGTGGTTCCTGTGTGACCATTTCAGCTTCAGATAATGTCAACTCTATTGGTTCTGCCAGACCTTCGTCAGGACTGGCATCCAGAGATTCAGGATCAAGGGGAATTTCTTCAGGAACGACTTCCATAGATTCCATATCCAACGGAACTTCATCAGGATTAATATCCAAAGATTCAAGGTCAAGAGGAACTTCTTCGGGCGAAACATCTTCAGATTCTAAACCAACTGGAACTTCATCAGAACTAATATCCAGAGATTCAAGGCCGAGAGGAACTTCCTCGGGCGAAACATCTTCAGATTCTAAACCAACTGGAACTTCATCAGGACTAATATCCAGAGATTCAAGGTCAAGAGGGACTTCTTCGGGCGAAACCTCTTCAGATTCTAAACCAACTGGAACTTCATCAGGACTAATATCCAGAGATTCAAGGTCGAGAGGGACTTCTTCGGGCACAACCTCTACAGATTCTAAACCAACTGGAACTTCATCAGGACTAATATCCAGAGATTCAAGGTCGAGAGGGACTTCTTCGGGCACAACCTCTACAGATTCGACACCGAATGGAACTTCATCAGGACTAATATCCAGAGATTCAAGGTCGAGAGGAACTTCTTCGGGCACAACCTCTACAGATTCCACACCGAGTGGAACATCATCAAGATTCAGATCCAGAGATTCAAGGTCAAGTGGAACCTCATCTGGAGTTGCTTCCATAGGGGTTTCCTGAACAGATTCAAAATCAACGGGTATGCTTTCTGCTTCATGAACATTATTTTCCTGATTCATCCCCTGATCCGGCGCAAAATCCTCCGGACTCAGGGGTTCAGAGACAAGCTCAGTTGCTTCAGCCTGCATGGATGATTCCAGCTGTTCTGGTTCGTTATTAGCTCCTAAAGGGTCCGAAAATACTTCCCCCTGCTGCACCTGATCTGACTGAAGATTCAGGTCAGTGGAATCTTCTGGGAAAACATCATCCTGTGCAACATCTTCCGGATTATTTGCATTAATGGATTCTTCATAGCCCGGAATATGGATCTGAAGCTGCTCCTGCAGGAAAGTGAACATTCCTCCCACAAATTCCTTCAAAGAGTCAATCTCACCGGCTATTGCCATAATTTCTTCTTTGCTTGCTTTTGAAGTGACAATTTCCTTTAACTCGGACATATCCTGAATACCTGCATTCGCCGAATCAGGTACCGGTGAATCTGAAACATTTGTTTCACCTGTCTCAATTGAAGAAGAAAGATCAGGAGATTTGAACTCTTTCAATGTACGGTTAAGTTTGCTTATTGCTTTGGTATGCAGATTCACAGCCTTTGCAATGCTCTTCATTTGCTCCTTGATATCTTCAAGCTGCTGTGTATTGGAGGTAGTTTCTTCAAGCTGGTTATTCTGAAGTTCTGCGATAAAACTCACATTTTCAGTAAGATTGTCAAGCTCACCTTTGTGCTCATGCAAATCGGAAACTATCTTCTCAAGATGCTTTTCATGAGAGACTACCTTTTCAATGGTATATTCCCGGCTACCGGTCTCAACAAAGGAACGGAAATCCTGGGAATTATAATTAGGAACATACTGGGACACCATTTTAAACAGTTCAACATAGGTACCGTGAATCTGTTTAACGGAAACGATCTTGGAAGAGATCGCATCAGACAGCCCCCTTACAACAAAAACCTCATTCTCAAACCTGAAAAAGTCAACACCCGCACTGAATTCACGCACACGGTCCCTGGCTGACTCAACCATATCAGCGGACTCACGGTCGCCATAGATAGCGATCATAGCGTTAAAAATATCATTAAGGGTCTTAGCATAAGTTATTTCCAGAACATCCGAGGGAACTTTTGTCGGGTCCAGAGACTCGGCATTCACAGAATCCTCTGCCTGGACAACACGCCTGAGCCTCCTGGAGAACTGGTCAAAGTCCTGCCTCAATCGCTTAAAATCAGATTCATGAGCCCTGGAATAAAGATCATTCTCTAAAGTGGATAACTGGTCACCACTTAAATCAAGTTTATCTGTCATCTTTTTCTGCAGCTCATTGAACTTTTCTTCAAACAGGAAAAAACGTGTTTCCAGCTCACTGTAACGGGTTTCAGCATCTTCAAGCCTTGCAACAAGTTCATCGTGTGTAAATTCGGAATCCGGGTTGACACCTGAATTGCCATGAATATTTTTTTCCCGCTTTTTCAAAAGATCGGAATCATTTTCCACGATAATAAGGGATTTTGCATTTCCCGGAATAGGTCTTTTGGAATGTACGGCACTATCGTCCATTATACCTGCACTGCTTTCTATCTCATTATCGACACTGCCGGTTTGTTTCAATTCATCTTCTGTGATGTCATCAACATAAGCTTCTGCATCATCCATGGACCCTGTGACATCGGAACCCTGGTCTCCTTCTTCAGGCTCCACGGCATAATCCTGCGATGTGATCTGTGAAAGCTCATGATCCACACTCTCAGGACCACATTTTTCCAGTGTACATATTTCATCATCCATAGCAGTTCACCTGTCACACAAAGGACTCAAGCTTGTGTTTAATATCCGGTATCCACTCGGCTTCACATACATCTGCCACATAATCACCATGTAACGGACGTATCTGGTCCCTGATAATCATTTCAAGAAGTAAAGGCCAGAGGTCCTCTGTCATCCATTTGGGAGAAGAAGCAATTTCATTGAAAGCCATTGCAAGTACCTGCTCAACCTCGCCCCTCCCCATGACACCTGTGATCTTTTCCTTGATATCGGCAAGAATCTCCATATTTTTCTTGTATTCGGAAGACTGGGTGTACATTTCATCAAACACTATCTTTGCCAGTATCCGAAGTTCACTGGCTACTTCCTCAGGATAGGTAGCCAGTTGTTCCTTTGTCATTGGACGCTGCTCGAAAATATGCTGCATAACAGCTTTGGCAATCTCAATCTTACCCATATTCTCTGAAAGATCTGCTTTTCCTGTGAACAGGGATATTAAAAGGGCACCACGGCCTACAGATGAGAAAATAACTGTGCCAAACTCATATTCAATAACTGACTGCTTCAGCCCCATTTCAAGCTGCTGGCTCACATGCAGCAGGTTATTGCTGATAAGGTTGGTTAGTTCGAATATCTTAGGGCCAATACTCTCAGGTATGTAGGATGCATAGATCTTCCCGTCGGCACCGGCAAAGAGCAGTACATCCACATCACTGGATTGGTGTGTCCTTTTAAGCTGTGCGACCAGAGCAAACTTCAAAAGGGAAACATCCTCAAGGTCATCTTTTGTTTTTCTAACTGACACGTCAACCCACCTCAGTTGATCATTGGATCATTTCTTCCAGTTCATCAAGATTGTCAATTTCAATTAGCGGTTCTTCGTCCTGTGATGGTGCTTCTTCCTGTATCATCCCGGTGTCCTGCTGTATAACCTCTGCTGACTCAGCGACTTCGGGCTCTGCAATCTGCGAAGCTGACTCTTCCCTGCGCTTCTCAAGCTCTTCCCTGGTAATAGTATCATTAAGACCCTGGGATTCGAAGAATATCTGTAGTGTTTCCTTTGGGGAGAATGGATATGACCAATTCTCTTTGACATAAACAAGACGCTCAAGTATCCTTTCATTAGCGCCCAAATCAGCAGCCGTACGTATGGCTTTGTCAAACACATCATCATATTTGCGTACATCTTCTGCGGATACCAAGGGTGTTGTTCTCACAACTACACCGACACCACGAACAAAGATGTAGGGATATACTTCTTCACCATGTCTGGTTGCACGCATTTTTACAATCTCAAGAGCCCTGTTAAAAGCTCCGCCAATCGGCCTGTATGTCAGGTGAACAGCACCATCTGACATGTATATCGGGATCAAAACATCCTCTCCGATAGTTTCGCCAGGAGATGCGTGTTCTTCTGTTGTGATCAGGACAGGACCCAGTTGTTTAAGAGTATAGAATAACTTTGTAATGACCTCACGCTGTTCCTGTTTATCCTGTATAGCCCATATAAGCGGAGTTAATGGATCGATTATCACACGTGTCTTTACTGCATAATTCTTATTTGCCTCTACAAGAGCAGGAAGCTGCTCGTCTACAAGTTTGACGAAGTCCTTACCCTTTGAGTGGAAGAAGAATAATTCTTTCTCGTAATACTGGTCAAGGTTAAATCCAAGCATCTTTGCTTCACGCATGATCTGCTCAGGTGGCTCTTCCATACTTATGTAAAGTCCATTCTCACCATGTTCCAGTCCGTAGTTAAGGTACTGCATTGCAAAAGTGGATTTACCCGTACCACTTGAACCTACTACCAGCATGGTACTATTGTCACGTACTCCGCCTTCTATTACCCTGTCAAGGCCTGCTATTCCGGTTGGTATCCGTGTTTCGCTGCTCATTTGAGTTCCTCCGGAAGTTTAATTTCATCAAGGTTGCTTAATTCGCTAATGTTCGTAATCTCTATATTATCTGCAATCCCGTCCAGCCCTTCAAGCCCGGGTTCTGAATCAGGAAGTTCAGACCCATTCTCTATTGAAAGAATGAGCGATTCATTGCTGTCAAAAGGAAAACTCTTTTCAATATAGACAGACTCGATGGCATGACCTGTGATCAGCATGTAGTCGCTAACTTCTACCCATCCGGTTTCTTTTTTAATAACAACATTTTTCAAAATGACGTTGTTATTTTCCCGGTCTATCTTTTCACATTCACCTCTGTAGTGTGAATTATCTGTGATTACCCTTACATTCTCACCTATGAAACCATCCAGGTGAGCGTATGGTGAAACTGATCTGTAACCTGTCATAAAAATCCCTACTGGTCCTTCTTCATTTTAGAAAGAAGCTCGGCAAAGCTATCCGTCTTTTTAGCTTCTTCCTGTAATTTTGCAGTTTCTTCTGATACAGGCGGTGCCGGAGCGGATTTGTCTGGTACCTGTACCTTTTGGGCCATTGCACCGAAAGCACCACCAAAGGTACTGTGCGAGTCAGCTATGGAAGAAAGTTCTTCCTGAAGCTTCCACGGAGGGTCAAATACCTTCTCCTGTACCGGCATGTTGCTGGCAAACTGCATATAAGCATTACCTATTTCCGACAGACGGCCGCTGTCAAGTAATTTATAAATGGTAAGTGTCCGTACCCTGTCCCTGAGTTCATTGTCATCAACCGGCGGTCGAATGCCGGATAATATTTTTTTATCGTAATCATCAAGCATTACCTGATATGCGGATATGGGCTGGAGATCAACCTTGAACTTGCATACAGGGTCTCCGTTCTTGATACATTCTGTTTCCTCAACAGAGCATTCCAGTTCCAGATCCTCCCGGAAGAATCTGTGAAGGGCATCGGTTGTGGCTACGCATACTTTCTGATTCTGCAGTGCAGGATAAAAATTGCACACGGGGTTGTTCGGGACCGCAAATATATAGTGCATCGGTGCATACGAGATCAGTTGCATGTTTCCCAGGCCGATATCTGTGAAGAATTTCATATGAAACTTGTAAAGCGATGTTGACCTTATCAATTCTATTGTACTGGCTTTGAGGAATTTTCTTGTTTCGTTCCATGGAACTTTGGCTTTAGGGAACTTATCACTGATGTTCTGCTGGAGTTTAAGCAATGCACCGAAAGCTCCCATTGATTGTCCGAAACTGCCTTCCTGCATCGGAGGTGCACCACCGGCAGAATCAGTCATAAACGGAGGGAGGCCAGGATCTGCCACTTATAATGCCCCCTCTGTGGTGGTTAAATTCATTTCACATCATCTCCTTGATCTGCTTTTGACCCTGTTCTGTGAGCTTTCCTGAGGTGTCACACATGTTTGCCTCCCTCAGATTCTTGAAACTGGCAGCAAGAGTGTCATTATCAACACCTATGAAGAATGTCAGTTTCTGCAAATCATTCACACCTGTATAAAGCATGTAAAGGAGCTTTTTATCAATATCAGAAAGCGATTGTTTCTTTGGAGGTGTTCCACACATTGGTTGCAGATAAGCTTTGAGTGTATTGATTACTGCTTCATTACCTGCAAGTAAAGCGGTAGCTGGAGCTGTGGCTCCCTCTACAACAGATGATTGCTGGAGATAATCTATCATAAGAATGTGTGAAGTTCCGATTGTGCGCTGTGCTTTTACACGAATCGGATCAGGA
This sequence comes from uncultured Methanolobus sp., assembly GCF_963665675.1. Taxonomy (NCBI): domain Archaea; kingdom Methanobacteriati; phylum Methanobacteriota; class Methanomicrobia; order Methanosarcinales; family Methanosarcinaceae; genus Methanolobus; species uncultured Methanolobus sp. Next base: position 2,869,566 of record NZ_OY762426.1, read on the forward strand.
ACTTCCCTGCCTACCATGGTGATAGTTTTGAGAGGAATGGTAATCCACCCTCCACCTTCTGAAAACCACAGGTTGAGATTGGTAAGATAGAGTACACCTTTTTCCCAGTTATCAGAGTAAAGGGAATTACCCATCATCACTGCTTTATAAATATAACTAAGATCAACTTTTGCGATACCTTGCTCTTGAGCCATATGAAAAGACCCCGTACTAATAAATTATATATCTAGTATTATAATTATACATAATATTGTATTAACGGTATTAATACCCTTCTGTTGAAATGAGAGAAATACTAACTTTTGCACTAATTGGGTTTTTTATATGTACAGTAAAGGCACTTTAAATGTCTTTGTTCATTTTAAATAACATAATGAAGATCTTTATAATTGACAGGATGAAAAGTCATTTTCAAAATGCGAATTGAACTATTAACTAACAACTATATATTTTACGGAAATTGCATAATTAAATTTATTATACCGGTATTTCCATAATGTAATTCTATGATTTATTTGTGATGTTGGTTTGGAATAACATAACTACACTTCTTTTCCAGTGTTGCGAATACCGGATGAAATCGAAAAAGAAGGGTTGGGTGTTTAAGTGGTCTCTATTTCAGCTTACCTGAATGAATGGTTTAATACAAGCAAAAGTATCGTTACACAGCCTCGCAGGTTCTTCAGAGAACTGCCCGAATCGGGAAGTTTCAGGGAAGCATTTGAATACCTGCTCATTACCATAATCATTGCATCACTGTTGACCATACCAATCATATTACTGGTTCTGGCAGACAGCCTGGCAGAATTAAGCCTTGTAAGTATTATTTTGATATCTTTGGTCGTGTTTGTGTTCTCAATAATATCCATTGTCATGTCTTTGCCCATATACGTACTTATATACCATTTTCTGCTGAAAATATGTGGTGCGAAAGGAAATCTGGAAGCGACCTTAAAAGTCTTTAGTTACTACCTGTCAACATCAACCATAGTCATTCCGATTTTTGGCGTTCTGATAATGCTGTCATACATAGTTGATAAAAATGGTTTGCAGGGAGGAGTTTTAGAAACAATTTCATCAATTCTGCTGCTGCTAATAGCCCTTATCACCTTATGCTTTACTTATTATGTCCTTCTGGCAGGATTTGCAGAAGTGCATGGAATGTCAATGAAAAGAGTCATATTTGCAGTGCTTGGAATTCCTACAGCAGCATTCATGGCTTTGATGGCCATACCGATGATATTTGTTTTCAGCACAGGTTTTTCCGAAGAATCATTCAATCTGCCTGCTGAATCTACTATAACCGCACCCTATGGTTCGGCTCCTATAGTTGACGGATATCACACCCCTGAAGACCAATGGTATGAAGCAGAAAAAGTACATTTCCAAACAGGTGATGCCATATATACCATGGCCGCAAAGCATGATAAGGAGAATCTGTATATCCTGCTCAACTGGGACGGTGAGCCTGAGTGGAAGAATTCGGTCACCATGTATTTTGAACAGGATGGAGAGTCCCATGACCATAATCTGGAAACCGGCCGTGTTGATTGTAAATCCAATGGAGCTGATGTTTACGGGCCCGGAGATCTGGTAGATTCAGATTACAACAGTGATGTCAGAGAGATTCAGGATGGCATTGTTGCAGGAAATTACTCTGGTGGTTTCTGGACACAGGAATGGGCAATCCCACTTCAAAGTGATGAGCAGGTAGATATTAATGTGAAGCAGCTCCCTGCTACGCTGGGTTTTGTCATTACTGATACCGGAACACGCATGGTGTGGCCTGTAGGAGCCTCTCTATCAAGTCCTGAGACATGGGGGAATCTGGAGATTGTTCAATGATGGCTAGAAAAAATGCGTTTTTCATTTTTCAGGAAGATGAAAACAAGCGTAATCCAAACCACAAAAAGGCACACCAATCAAAAGCGATTAATCGATTCAGGAAATCATCAGGGTGGCAAATTATTCATAGATACTCTTGAACCACACTCATAAACAATAAGCTTGATGTAATAGATTTCAAGCAGACACTTAAGGAAGCAAGGGATGTACACAATCAATACTTAATTCGAAATGTGCAATATTTACGATTATTACTTTTTCTTCATTGGAAGGAAATAGCGTTCAACACCACAGTTTGTGCAAATAAATGCAGTCCCACTTCTTTTACCTGTGACCATATACTTATTCACAAGGAAATTTCCGCATTTACACGGAGACATCATCTTCTGTTCCCCCAGAAACTTACCTTCAAAATCCACAGGACTTTCCAGATCCAGAGGAGGCTGTTCACCTGAAATCCGTGTAGTTACATGTCCGGGACTTTCTGCAGAATCTAAAACCTCGGGCTCTATTTTCACATCAATAAGAGAGTTGGAAACTGTTTCCTTGGGGAAAAGTTTGAGTCTACATGCCTTTACATTATCTTCATTAGCAGTAATACCTTCACAAACTACACTTTGTTTTCTGCTTTCTTCGAGTATAAGGTAACCAGGATAATTACCCAGATCAACAGGACCCTTATGAGCTGGCTCGGCAAAGTCCAGAGACTCAAAGAAGAGTTTTGCCACCTTGTTTACAGGTTTTGTAATAATATGCCCAACAAGTATTCCTGAAATAAAACAGAAAATCTTCTTTCCCATGCCCATTCTGGCAAGTTTGGGAGACACTTCAATGCCGCGCAGCACATACACCGGCCTCCCATCACTGGCAGGAGAACTCCATTTCTCATTCATGGACCATCCAAGCACAGTATTGTCCTTGACAGCAACCACAAGAACCACGGCAGGCCTTTTAAGCCAGCTCTGGAAATTTGACAGGTAATCTGACATACCCAGATATTTCCTGAAATAAGTGAATTCACCTATTGTCAACTTGTCCAGCTCAAACGCATGTTCAAGTTTATAAAACGTAATACTATCATCACTTATTCCAAGTTCGAACATTTGATCAACTATCCTTTAAGTACGTCCCATGGACCCCAATATGGTTCCAGCCTGTTTTTCAGAAGAGACAGGTTATTATTGAACTCTTTTCTGGTCTTAACACGTCTCGATGCAAGCAAATCTACCTGATCAACCTCATCCTCAATATTACCGATTCCTGACAGCGCACGCAGGACAACAGAGGCAAGAAGACCAAGATCATCATGATATCCACCTTCAAGCAGGGACACAACGTTCCATTTACTTGCAAGTTTAAATATTATTCGATAGTAACCATCAACAGTCAGGTTCAGATTTGCCAGAGGTTCCTTATAATAAGAATCAAAACCACATTCAAGAATGACTATTTGCGGATCGAACTTATCCAGCACCTTTTCAGCAATCTCATCATAAAATATGGAATATTCCGAATTACCTGATTCTGTGGGCATTTCCATATTAATGCAGTATCCAAGTGCAGGCCTTACACCTATGTCCCTGATGAAACCCTTAAATGGATAAAGAGTCTTCTGATCCTGGTGCATCGAAATACACAATACATTAGGATCGGATTCAAATGCGGCATATGTTCCATCTGAGGCATGAGCATCCATATTTACTATGGCAATCCTCTCAAGTCCCCTTACATCACGCAGATAGCGGGCCAGAATGCCGGAATTATTAAATATGCAAAAACCATTGCACGAATCCGGGCCGGCATGGTGACCGGGAGGGCGTATTATTGCATACCCATGACTACACTCCCCTGTCATAACAAGGTCCCCGGCTTTAAGAACGCAACCAATTGCCTGTAAAACCACATCGAAAGATGAAGGACAAACATATACATCCTTACCCGGATTCTGGCAGGGGTCTTTGGCGCAGGCTTTTATCAGCTCCACATATTGCTCTGTATGTACCCGCAAGATATCCCTGACATATGCCGGGGAAGCATCATAGAACCTGATATTATTATCGTCAATGAGGCCACTTTTTTCAATATAATCCAGTATAATCTTTATCCTCCCGGGATTTTCAGGACAGGGATATCCATTCAACAAGGAATCATGAAGATGATGATTTTTATTGAAAGTAATGCCTACCCGGGTCATCAGGCCTCCTGTGATAACAATACAGGATGATGACTTTTAGTTTCAGCAACCTTTTTCTGTGTCTGTGCAAAAATCTGCTTTTGTTGGGTCTGCTTATAACTAGACATTGCCTGCTTATCCTGAATAGGATTAGGATGTCCGTGAAGAGAACTCAATACGCTGTGGCATAACTGCCCGTTAAAGTCATGATAACCACCTTCAAGAAGGAAAACAATAGGCCCTTTAAATACTGAATGCAGCTTTGCAGTCATCTGGTGATATGCATCAGAATCCAGTTCCAGTCCAATGTTCATCTCATGATAGTGGGCATCGAAACCACAGCTAAGTACAATAAAGTCAGGATTGAAATGTTCAACCATAGGAATAACTGTCTCATCAAAGGCATACATATACTCTTCATTGCTTGATCCAGCAGGCATTTCCACATTCATTGTATATCCTTTACCTGCATCCTCACCTGTTTCATTACTGAAACCCTTCCTTGGATAGAATCCATGCGGGTCCCTATGTAGAGATATTAGCATCACAGTTGGATCCTCATAAAATATTTCCATGGTACCGTCGCCTGCATGGGCGTCCCAGTCAAGTATCAGGACCTTACCGACCTTCCTGTTATACTGAAGGTGTCTTGCAAGCACTGCTGCATTATTAAAAAGACAGAATCCTCCGTATTTCTGGGAACTTGCATGGTGCCCCGGAGGACGGGTCAGGACAAAAGCATGAGTGAATTTACCATCCATAAGCAGGTCTCCTGCCTGCATAGCTGCACCAGCTGCAGTCCTTGCAATCTCATACGAACCGGAGGTCATATACGTACTGTCGCCCAGAAATCCTCCACCTGAGCCGGAATAGGATTTCACAAAAGAAACATAATCCTTTCCATGAACCCTGTACAAATCCTCTTCACTAGCAGCCTGGAAATCACTAATTAGCGTGCATGTACCATCAGTAAAAACCTTGTTCTTTTCCAGATACCACATGGCTTTGATTATACGTTCCGGTTTCTCATGAGTAATAATAGAAAGTAATGAAGCATCATGCTGCATATGTTCTTCACTGTAAAGGAAGGCAATATTCACCGGACCTGCAGGTTCATCCGAAGCATTCTTTTTTGCTGCAACGTTTGGTTTTGGAACAGAAGTTGCAGGAGGAACTGCCTTAGAAGCTGTAGGTTTTGGAGCTACTTTAGCTGGCTGTGCAGCCACAGGTTTTGTAGGAGAAACAGGAACCTGCATTCCTGCATTAACATCAGGTTTCGATGGAGAAGGAGAAGCTTTACCTGTAACAGTTCCCCCCTGCGGTTTAACCTGTGTAGTTGATAACGGGGGCACCGATTTAGTCACAGGTTTCTGCACATCCGGCTGGTGTACGGCCTTTGATGGTTGTGGAGGTACTGCTTTTTTAGACATAGCTGCCTCCTGGGGAGACTTCACTTCAGGAGACTGCTTACTAGTATTTGGTGAAGACAAAGACTGATTTGTAACAGTTCCTGAATCCCCGGTATTATGATATGAGGAAACTTTAAGAACTTTAGGAGTATTTTGAAGAATCTCAGAAACCGTTTTTGAATAATCTTTATTCTTATCTTCATCTTCTACATCGCTTTTTTCATCTTCAAGCTTGATTTCAACAGACTGATAAGACACATCATCAAAAGCACTGGATAAAACATCCGACACCTTCTGATCAAATGCAGGCGGAGTCATCACAGGTCCGGTTTGCATATCCTGAGCATCAGAATAGGTTAAAGTCTCATCCCCAGCCTCGATGAAACCTTCACCAATAACAATCATTTTTTTGGCTTCAGTACCCTTACCCGGCTCATCGGATGTTTTATCTCCAACACCAGATTTTATCAGATCAAGAATAGCGTCCTTTTCTGAAAGGTCAATTGTACTTTTTCCAGGCTTGTTACCATCAAAATAAGATAGAAATGCCTCATTAAGTTTTTTCGTTACATCAGAATCCAACTGTTTTGTTGGTTCTTCCTCCTCTTTATCTCCTGAAGACACCCATATCACCCACAATTAATTATCTCTGTAATTCACTGTACCTGCAACCACACAGGATCAAGTACACCTATGTACTTAGTCCCACCAAAATTGAACACCACTGTTGGCTCTTCAATAGAAGCCCAGCCTGAGAGCTTTGGTTTCACTATCCATGTCCTCTTAACAGTTTCCCCGGGAGCTATGGTATCAAAGAACAGATTAATCTTTTCAGGCTCAAGGGAATTTGCGAACTTGCCTTTGATAGAAAAATCATGGTATGGCTGCTGCGTAAAATTCTTAACCCACACATCAACAGTAGCTGGCTTACCAACTGCAATCTCTTGTGAAGGAACAAATTTGACATACTGTGCAATTGATTCTTTCTGTATTGGAGTTGCACCGGAAACGTCAATTGTCCTGTTATTCTCCTTTTTCTTTTTCTTGTCCTTTTTATCGATATAAAGACCAAGACTAAGCATAACCACAGCAAAAATAAATATCAGCGGAGCATTGTCTGCGATAGCATCAATTTTTGTAGTTTCCATATCGATATTGACAACTTCCGAATTGTCCAATGTCAAAGGAACAGTAAATGATACTCTCGTGATAATCCATCCAAGCTGACTGTTCTGGAGGCTGAAATATATCGGAACACTGCTAGTCCCGCCATCGGGGTTCGATACAACACATTCAACTTCCACAGCAGCGAGTGTTTTGGTAACATTCTGGGAAACAATGTTAATCTCTTCAATAGTATCAGGTTCTATCCCTTTATTGCTGAATATCATTTCTATACTCGCAACTGCAAGGAAATCCTTACCCTGATACATATTAAAAGCAGTGTTAAAATCATCATCATTGATAGCAGTTAAAAATGTAGTCACCGTTTCAGGCACTTCTTCTTCCGGATTCTTACTGACACAACCACTACTGTACACACTTACCAGAATCAATATTACCAAAATTATAGAATAATACCTATTTTTCATTTAAGCACCTGAGATAATGAAATATTATTATTATACAATTATAATATAGACATAGTACTTAATTTTATTTGTACAAATTGTATATATTACTTGTTAGAAAAAAGAATGTTAAACAAACATCAGGATAAAAAAGAAAAACGAGACAGATCCGCAATAAAGCCGGATTTACCTGTTTCGATCATTACAGCATACTCAAATGTCTGGCGTCCATCAACAACAAATGAGCGGATACCACTGCGTCCTTCAAGTACTTGTCTCCCGGAGTCACACGATGTCTGGAGTTCATCAATACCATCTATGCTCATTAGTGGCATTCCCGCAGGGAGAGAAATACTCATTTTTTCTATAGCAGGATGACCCAATATCCATATGTTATGTTTACCTGATTCAAGTGATTCAGGTACTCTATAAACAATATTAGAAGTGACTTTTATCTCTGATATATTAACATTGCCTTCAGCACCTGAAACCTGCATGCTGAAAGAATCCAGAGAAAGGACTACGTCCCCATCGTCAACTAAGATGTAACCTAAATATTGTCTTGTATTGTTCCTTTCAAAATTTTCAACGAAACTATCAACTTCGTCCTGACTTACAGTACTACTATTATCAGTATCAAGGCTCAATTTGAAAGCTTCGGCATCAATTCCCGTATATACCTCAGTAATAGTAAAATCAACAGATGTATCATGAATCTGCAACTCATTTGTGAAAGTAGCATCTGCCGATGTAAGAGGAATAAAGGACAAAGTTAGAACCAAAAATATCAATAGATTTTTTTGTGACATATAATACCTCAAAAAATAAAGGTGAATATTATTTCACCTTATGGATATAATTGTATAGTTTCTCTGGTACCATACGATGAAGGAGTTACAAACTCAGCCATAGTGGTAGCCCCGGCCTCCGGAGTCATGACTATAGTTACAGTAGAACGTGGTGCCACATCCAGATTGGAATCTTGCTGATTTCCACTGGTTGTTACCCCATCTATTGTTGTATATGACGTATCACCATCCGCTACAACGGAAATGTAAATCGTCACCAGATCACCGGTGTTCATAATAGGGTTTCCCTGTGAGAATGAAACATCTTCATCCCTTATTTTCTGCACAGTAAAAAAATACCTTCCATTTGCACCTGGGGTCGTTTGTGTACCTGTAAGCAAATGACCCAGATTCACACTTGCAGTGTTAGAAGATGAGAAATTATCCATTGCACTACTATAGGTTTTCTCATTGTTGCCATAAATCAGGTCATTCGTGTTAGTCCCATCAGTTATTGTAATGATCAACTGGTTGAGATCAACAGGAGAACTTCCAACATTAAGACCTACTTTCACTTTGAATAATGACATATTAGAAGCCATTGTAGAACCTGTTTTTGCGCGTACACCCTCTATGCTTTTGACTATAATATTGGATGATACTTCCTGTGTAGCCTGCTTACCGGTTGACTGTGCCTGTTGCTGAAGTGTGCCGGAGGTCTGAATCAGCACAGATGCAGCTACTGCAGCAATCAGTACCATAGCTATGAAGATAATAAGAGTACCAATACCCACCTGAGCAGCATTATTTCTGCTAAAACTGGCATTAGAGATCATAGTAACTAACCCCTTAATGAAAGGATCTGCAGTGATTTTCACTGCAGTTCTCTTGCATTATGGATAGAGCTGTACTGTTTCCTTAACACCATACGAAGAAGGTGCTACAAAGTCTGCTGTAGTTGCTGCACCAGACTCAGGCGTTAATACTATGTTCACAGTTGTCCTCGGCACAAGATTCAGTCCTGAAGTTTTCAGAGAAGAAGTTACAGTGGTAGTTCCAAGATAGTCATAATCTGTTGATACTGCAGTGCTAGATGTTGTTGCAATGTAAACTGTGATCAGGTCACCAGTATTCATTACAGGATTACTCTGAGAGAATGATGAATCTTCATCACGAATCTTTTCTACTGTAAAATAGTGATCAGAATTGTTGAACGTACTAGGTACTGTCGATTCATTTTTTAGAAGAATGGCTAAATTTCCAGATGCACTTGACCCAAAGTCATCCATTGCTCCATTAGTACCACCGGTGGAAGCATATGATTTTGTATTTCCTGCATAGACCAGGTTATTTGCAGTTGTTCCATCAGTAATTGAGACTACTACCTGATTTACATCTACAGGGGAACTGCCCACATTAAGACCTACCTTAAGTTTCAGAAGGTCAATCGTGTTTGACATAACAGTTGCACTGTCCTTTGCACGTACACCTTCAATGGTCTTCACCATAAGGTTAGATGATACTTCCTGTGTTGCCTGCTTACCGGTTGACTGAGCCTTCTGCTGAAGGGTACCGGAAGTCTGAATCAATACAGCAGCTGCGACTGCTGCAACTAGAACCATAGCGATGAATATGATAAGAGTACCAATACCCACCTGAGCTCTGGTATTTTTTTTCAAATATAATGCGTTGTTTGCTTTCATGTACGATCCTCCTCTTATATCCAGTTATTTTTGGATATATTACTATTATAGTAATAAATAATATATATATTAATTGGTTGGAAATCTCAAACTTCAAACTATACGAGTTCATGATGAGGAAGCATTATATATTAAAAATGTGTAAATAATAAACAGAGGGATGCGATGAATGCAGGCTTATTAGTAAATGCCACAATCTGTTTTGCAATAACAATATCATCATTTGCTTTTGCGTGGGTGCTTGCCCGAAGTGAAGAAGAGCACAATGATAAGAGCAAACCTGCCCTATGGTCACTTGTGATATTATGGTCACTTGTTGGACTTACTTACCTGCCTACTACCATCAGAATGATAGCTGCTTATCTGAGCAGAGAAAACCTGGACCTGGTGATGTACAGCCTTGCGGCAGTACCATTCTCATTTGTAGCAGTTCCGCTAGTATTTTTCATATTATACGTTATAGTAGGTAATAAAAAAATAAGCGCATACATTTCACTACTTTTCGTACTTTTTGGCGCAGCATACCTTATGTTATTATTTACAAGTGGAGTAATCGGCCCCATCGTTTCAGATTACTCATCCCTGTTCACAATAAACAGTGATATTGCAATTAACATATACCTGATGGGACTTTTTGTTATACCAACTGCAATGATCATAGGCTTTTTGTTGTTAATATTCCTTCAGAAAATGCCAAAACATCTCAGGTACAGGACAGCATTGCCACTAGTTGCAATATCTTTTGTGTTTGACTTTATGCTGACAGACATGATCACAATGGTGGACGTAATGCAACTTGTTGCAAGGATATTTGTGCTGATAGGAACTGTGCAGGCATTCTTAGCATATTTCCCGCCAATGACATTGCAGGAGAAACTGGGAATTAAAAAGTACCAGTACGAACTCTACGATGATGAAGACTCCGACATTGAGGAAGAGGAGGACGACCTGGATGTCTGACGATATTGATGTCGAACTTGAGAAAGCTGTGGCAGAGTTCTACCAGTCACTGGGGATCCACCAGGGACCTGGAGATATTCAATATAGACTCATATTGAAAGTGCTTGGAAGAAATGAAGGAAAGATCACAGAATTTTCTGAGATTAGAAAATATACAGACCAGTTTGCAGACAAAGGCAGCATTGGAAGTAAAATGAAAACAGTATTCCAGCTGGAAGGACTGGTGGAGAAAGTCAAGCGGGGCGGGTATGTCATTACTGACAAAGGAGTTACAGCCTCAAACTTCCTGAAAGACAGCACTGCTTTCTACAAGAAGAACAAGAGAATGGGCGAGATTATTGAAAGGATGCCCTGAACTCATTTTGACACTTTTTTTAGTTTAGGAGGTTTTCGATTAACTTCATATTTCAACTAACTCTTTGTACACGATCTATAAGCTGAAGGTCAATTTTCGGGGTTTTTCGAAATCCTCTTAGTAATTGCACCAACGAATCGTGTAATATACATCAAATAAGGCGTTTATAAAGTGTCCAGATTAGCACAATACCCATGACTTATGAAAAAATAAAGCATATGACAGCATGAGATTTTCATCATTGCAATCAAAGGTCACTTTTCAAATTATAGAATTTACGGCTCAGTAGAATCCCGTTTTATCTGAATGATGCAATCATTGCTCTTTTTCATTCCACAAAAACAATCAGCAAGCTAAAAACAAAGTAAGCATCCGCCGAAGGCGGCACATTAAAATACTGCTATGCAGAAAATTATTTCCAAAGACTATTATATTTATATGAAGAATTCTACAGAACTCCTGAGAAGGATGTTTTCGGGGTATTATGCCGATTATTTTGTATTTATTGTGGGAAAACGCTGGCTTCGACGGCCTCTTCAGGGCCACCCAAGTTATTCATGACTTACCATAAATCAGTTTACAAACTTCCTTTAAGTTTTAATGGCAAGGTTTCTACAGAGCCGAATTTACAAGATTTAAACTCTAATAATATAAATATTTTAGGGTCCTTGTGAATCCCTCACTCAGCAAAGGCTTGCAAATCCTTTTTTTCCTTAATGCCGAGATTAACAGTCGCCCCCACTAAAAGTACAGCTAGAGAGCAGTATTTTTTAACAGATCTCTTTGTATATCGGTGTAAATTCTCCATAGAGTATGCTTTCTTCGCCAATTTGAATACATCCTCAATGATGGACCTTACTTTCCTGCAATTTTTCCAGTCACTGATCAATTCCTTGAACTTAGCAATTATTCGCTTATATACGACAATTTCACTTTTAGTATCCCTTTTCAGATCAAATATCTTCAAAGGATAGATCATCCTATTGAATAGCTTATTGAAATTGCAGTTCTTGCGAGGAAAGATCAATGGAACGATCTTGAAATCCCTTATTGAGATTGCATAATTTTCATAGGAATAGTAGCCTCTATCAGCAATTAATATGTCTCCTGCTTTTGTAATCCTTCTTTTTTTCAGTTCAGAAATAATCATTGGATATATCTTAGGCTCGGCTACATTTGCTTCATTGATCAGGAATGCTAAAGGTTTCAGGGTTGAATATTCAAGAGCCAGGGTCAGTTTCATGCCTATGAAGAATCCCCTGTGTGTCGAATGTCCCCATTTGTAATCTTTATCTTCGAGACTTTTCTTGCTTATTTTTTTTGCATGCCAGTTAAGATTGAGGTTTATGTCAGTACTATCAATTATGATCTTTCTTGATCCGCTTTTTCTCTTTGGACATAAAGAATTCAAGATATCAAGGACAAAAGAAATGAAATCTTCAGGGTCGAATTGGCTTAAAGTAGTGTAAATTTCGTTTTCTGTTGGTACTGATCCTATTTTTAGGAATCTCCTCAGGCTTTCCCTTTCTCCTGTTTCTTTTACAGCATATGATATATCAGTTGAAAAAAACATGCTCATGAGGACTATTTTCAGGATAGCTATTGATTTATGGAGGGGCAAAATGCCCCTCCTTGACAGAATTTGTCTGGATGCTCTCGAATCGAAAAGGCTTAGTATTTCTGACAACAATTTCCATTTGTAATCTTCGTTTAGTGGTATAAGCGGAGCTTGCATAATTAATCGCCAGAGGAGGATAATACGTCCTCCTCTATAAATTTTATGATTTTATTACGCTTTAATTCAGATTTAAAGATCAGATGGGATGTACTTTTTTTGGGGCAGAACTCATGTAGCCTTAATAGTCAAATAAAAGTAGTTTAATGCTAGAAACCGTGATGGATTTTAGAGGACCCTAAAATATTTGTATAACATTTTAGGCACTACTGCTTGCTTTTACCCCATGCATCTACATGTTCTGCAATAATGTAAACACTCAATCTTCAGAAAACTAAAACCAACAAAAACAAGGAGTGTGGTCAGAAAATCAGAAACAATGAATAGATATATAAAATAAAGAAAAATTGTGAGATTTGAACTCTCACATTATGGATACAATGCTACATTTTCTTTGGTACCATATGAAGATGGCGTAATGAAGTCAGCTGTTGTGGCTGCACCAGATTCCGGCGTCAATACAATACTGACAGCAGTTCTTGGAGCAATCACAAGACCCGTATCGTCCTGCAAATCATTGGTAGCCATACTACCAATATAATCAAATGCCGTATCTCCTGCACCTACAGTTGAAATATAAAATGTAACAAGATCCCCAGTATTCATTACAGGCTCAGACTGTGTAAAGGAACCATCCTCATCACGAATCTTCTCAACAGTGAAGAAATACTTAGCATTGTCACCAGGAGTTCCTTGTGTAGCTGTTGTCATGTTATATACATTTGCTGCAGCTGAAAAAGTACCATCAAAATTAGCCATAGCATTACTATATGTCCGTTCATTATTTGCATAAATGAGGTTATTAGTAGTAGTACCATCTGTAATTGAAATTACTACTTGATTGACATCTACGGGAGAACTGCCAACATTAAGACCAACCTTAAGTTCAAGCATAGAAACATTAGCTGCCATGCTTGTAGATGAGTCTTTTGCCCTTATACCTTCAATGGTTTTTACCATAAGATTGGATGATACTTCTTGAGTTGCCTGCTTACCGGTTGACTGTGCTTTTTGCTGGAGTGTACCAGATGTCTGGATCAAAACAGCAGCCGCAACTGCTGCTACAAGAACCATTGCAATGAAGATAATCAGAGTACCAATACCTACCTGTGCACTTGTATCCGATTTCATCAATTTATTATTTGCTTTCATATTTATCAGCTCCTAAAAAATGTGCGAAGGAATCGCACATTATTAATTATGGATACAGTTGTACAGTCTCCTTTACACCATATGAAGATGGAGCTACGAAGTCTGCAGTTGTCGCTGCACCTGACTCTGGAGTAAGAACAATGTTTACAGTTGTCCTCGGTACCAGATTCAGACCAGATGTTTTCAGACCAGATGTAGTAGTAGATCCGACAGAACCATAACCTATTGCAGAACTGGAAGTTGTTGCAATATAAACTGTAATCAAGTCACCGGTATTCATTACAGGATTGCTTTGTGAGAATGAAGCATCTTCATCACGTATTTTTTCAACAGTGTAATAGTGATCTGAATTGTTGAATGTACTTGTTAAAACAGTCGTAGTGCTAGTCAATAAATTCTGAAGATTTGTTGATGCACTTGAACCAAAAGATCCCATACTACCATTATTAGCACCAGTTGAGGCATATGATTTTGCATTTCCTGCATAAACAAGATTATTTGCAGTTGTACCATCAGTAATTGAGACTACTACCTGATTTACATCTACAGGTGAACTGCCTACATTAAGACCAACTTTGAGTTTCAGAAGGTCAATTGTGTTTGACATAACAGTTGCGCTGTCCTTTGCACGTACACCTTCAATGGTCTTCACCATTAGGTTAGATGATACTTCCTGCGTTGCCTGCTTACCGGTTGACTGAGCCTTTTGCTGCAGAGTACCGGAAGTCTGAATCAATACAGCAGCTGCAACTGCTGCAACTAGAACCATAGCGATGAATATGATAAGAGTACCAATACCCACCTGAGCTCTGGTATTTTTTTTCAATTGTAATGCGTTGTTTGCTTTCATGTACGATCCTCCTCTTATATCCAGTTATTTTTGGATATATTACTATTATAGTAATAAATAATATATATATTGATTGGTTGGAAATCTCAAACTTCAAACTCGCAACTTTTGAACAATGAAAATATATAAATAAAATGCAACTAATTAGAAGTAGACAGAAATGAACCCGGGACTTCTGTTAAATGGAACAATATGTTTTGCAATCACATTGTCATCCCTTGCGTTTGCATGGGTACTTTCCAGGAATAAGGAAAGTTATAAAGAGAATAGTAAACCTGCTCTATTTTCACTAATTGTATTCTGGACAATGGTGGGGCTTACATACCTGCCTACAACTGTAAGAATGATTGCAGCTTATACCAGCAATCAGGAAATGGACGCGGTAATGTATTTTGTTACAGCTATTCCTTTTGCGTTTATATCAGTTCCACTTGTATTTTTCATAATATATGTGATAACAGGCAGCAAAAAGATTGGAGAATATATTTCCCTGTTTTTCACTCTTATCGGGGCAGCATATCTTACTTTTCTTTATGAAAGCGGAATAGTGGGACCAGTTGTTACTGAATGGGGTTCCATTTTTATGATCAATAGTGATGCTGCAATTAATTTGTACCTGATGGGACTATTTGTCATTCCTACTTCCATGATACTGGGATTATTGCTGCTTATAATGCTTCAGAGGATGCCAAAAAGGATAAGGTACAGAACAGCTCTGCCACTTGTAGCTATTTCTTTTGTATTCGACTTTATGCTTACTGACACAATAGCAATAGTGGACGCAATGCAAATGTTTGCAAGATTGTTTGTCTTTATTGGGACAGTACTTGCTTACCTGGCCTATTTCCCACCAACGACAGTTCAGGAGAAACTGGGAATTCAGGAGCAGATAAATGGTGAGCAAAATATGCACACTGACCATAACATTGAGTTTTACCTGAAAGATGAGACTAATAAAGTCTGAAATTCTATCCTATTTTGATGAAGACCGGCAACCTTATATACACATAGATCCATGTGCATTTTTGTACATTACAGAACATAAGTGGTTATTTGATGCATGCCGTAATAAATGATATAGTTAGCTCCACTGAGAAGAGAGTGCAGAGCATAGAAACAAAGAACCGTTTGCCTGCTGATAAGAATGATAATACTAATAAAAAAGATATAGTTACTGCCATCAATAAAAAGAAAACACAAGGAAAAGTCGCAGTCATTGCAGAGGTTAAACCTGCTTCCCCTGGGAAAAAACTACGAGACATTGGGCCTGAGGATGCGGCCATAATAGCAACAGAGATGGAAAAAGCCGGAGCTGTAGGAATATCCGTTTTAACAGAACCTGAATTCTTCCACGGATCAACAGACAATCTCATGTCAGTGAGAAATGAAATTTCCCTTCCTGTTTTACGTAAGGATTTCATAATCGATGAGATTCAATTCGATGAGATTGAGAGCGACCTTATATTGCTAATAGCAGGTATTCTTGGGGATCAGCTTGAATCAATGGTAGAAATGGCCATGTTGAAAGGATTTGAACCGCTTGTAGAGGTTCACAATGAAAGTGAACTCAAAAAAGCGCTTGATACAAAAACAAGAATAATTGGAATAAATAACAGGGACCTAAACAATCTTGAAATAGACCTTGCTACGACACTTCAACTTATACCTATTGTCAAGAAATTTGATGATAATAATGGACAGAATCATATTATAATCAGTGAAAGTGGAATGCACACCATTGACGATGTAAAAATGGTTATTAAAGCAGGAGCTGATGCTGTACTGGTGGGCACGTCCATTATAAAGAGCGGAGAGATATACGCAAAGACAAAAGAACTTGTTGATGCACTTAATGATTAACTACGACATGGAGAATGGTAATGAAAAAATCAATGTATGGCAAATTCGGAGGACAGTTTGTTCCCGAAGTACTCATGCCGGCACTTAATGAGCTTGAAGAAGCTTATGAAAAATACAAGGATGATCCTGAATTCCTGAAAGAACTGGATTACTATATGAAGGAGTTTGCAGGTAGAGAAACTCCCCTTTATTTTGCCAGGAACCTCAGCAAGAAATACGGGATTAAGATCTACCTGAAACGTGAGGATCTGGTTCACGGTGGTGCACACAAGCTGAACAATACTCTTGGACAGGCACTTCTGGCCAAGTACATGGGCAAGAAACGCATTATTGCCGAGACCGGAGCAGGGCAGCACGGAACTGCAACTGCAATGGCTGCTGCTAATATGGGATTTGAATCCGAAATTTACATGGGCGCAAAGGATGTTATTCGCCAGCATATGAATGTTTACAGAATGGAACTTATGGGTTCCAAAGTAAACGCTGTTGAGTCTGGCTCAAAAACCCTCAAAGATGCCATCAATGAAGCGTTCAGAGACTGGGTTACAAACGTTGAGGACACACATTATCTCATAGGCTCAGTTGTTGGATCACATCCATACCCAATGATTGTACGTGATTTCCAGAGTGTTATTGGAAAAGAAGTAAAAGAGCAGATCATGGAGAAGGAAGGAAGATATCCTGATTCTATTGTTGCATGTGCAGGTGGTGGCAGCAATGCCATGGGTATTTTCTATCCATTCATTGAAGACAAGGAAGTCAAACTCTTCCCTGTGGAAGCAGGTGGAAAAGAAATGAAGACTACAGAAAAGGAAGCACTGCACTCTGCATCACTTTGTGTTGGTGAAGAAGGTATTCTTCAGGGTGCACATACACTCATACTTCAGGATAAATATGGCCAGATACTTGAATCAAGTTCTGTATCAGCCGGGCTTGACTATTCAGGAGTCGGACCGGAGCTTGCACATCTGGCAGATATTGGAAGGATAAATCCGTGTTGCGTAGATGACGACGAAGCACTGGAAGCATTCTATGAGCTCAGTCGTCTTGAGGGTATTATTCCAGCTTTGGAATCATCGCATGCCATTGCCTATGTTATGAAAATGGCAAAGATTGGGAAACTTGAAGAACTTGGTGATCTTGTTGTTATCAACCTTTCAGGAAGAGGAGATAAGGACCTTGAAGCTGTATTCAAATTAAAAGAAGAAGAAGAAGAGGCAAAGGAGGCTTGCCAGTGAGAATTGCAGATAAATTTGCAGAACTTGAAGAGAAGAATGAAAAGGCTCTCATTGCCTATGTCTGTGCAGGTGACCCTTCAGCTGAGGCTACTAAAGATATAGTACATGCACTTGTAAAAGGAGGAGCAGATATTGTTGAACTGGGAATGCCATTCTCAGACCCTGTTGCAGACGGACCTACTATTCAGGCAGCATCAACAAGAGCTCTGGAAGCAGGTATGAATCCAGACCTTTATTTTGAAATGGCAGCATCCATCAAGGAAGATGTTCCTCTGGTCTGCATGACATATTATAATCTGATATATAAGAGAGGAAACGAGAAATTTGCAAAGGATTGTGCTGAAGCAGGCATTACAGGAATTATCGTACCAGATCTTCCTGCAGAAGAAGCAGATGAACTGCACGGTGCATGCAAAAAGAATGGTGTTGACCTGATATTCCTTATCACACCTGTAACCACAGGTAAGAGAATGGAAAAGAATCTGGAAAAAACATCAGGTTTTGTTTACATTGTTTCAAGGCTTGGAGTCACTGGAGAAAGAGTGGATGTTGCAGAATCAACAAAGAACATACTTTCCCGCATAGACACAGAAGTTCCAAAGGCAGTAGGTTTTGGAATATCCAATGGTCAGCAGGCTGCAGAAGTTATTAAAGCAGGAGCTGATGCAGTAATTGTAGGTTCAGCTTTTGTTAACATAATAGCTTCTGGCGAGAATGTAAACGAAAGAGTTGAAAAACTTGCATCTGAATTAAAGGAAAGCTGCAGATAATCTATCTGCGAGCTTTTTTCTTTTGAAATTAAATTAAAACTATTTTTTAAAAATATCGGGGAAATGCAGATCATTCCCCAAATAGCTGATCCACGAACCATTGCGGATCGAATTTGCGAATGTCATCATATCCCTGACCCATTCCAAGGAACAAAATTGGTTTTCCTGTGATGTATGCAATGGAAATTGCTGCACCACCTTTGGAATCGGCATCTGTTTTTGTCAGGATGGAACCGCTTATAGGAACAGCATCATTGAACTGTGCTGCCCTTTCCACAGCGTCATTACCTGCAACAGCCTCATCCACAAATATAATAAGGTCCGGAGGGGCTACACGGCAGACTTTTTTAAGCTGCTCCATGAGGTTAATATTTGTATGCATCCTTCCGGCCGTATCAGATAAAACAACATCTACATTGTGTGCCTTAGCATGTTGCATTGCATCATAGATAACAGCAGCCGGATCACCCTGTTCCTGATGCTTTATTACTTTTACTCCGATCTTATCGGCATGAATTGTGAGCTGGTCAATTGCTCCTGCCCTGAATGTGTCACCTGCAGCAACTACAACAGACATGCCCTGATCCTTGAAACGTTTGGACAACTTGGCAATTGAAGTGGTCTTTCCTGTACCATTTATACCAATGAAAACTATATGTACAGGCTTTTCGGCATTTTCCACGTATTCATCAAGATCAAACACATTAGCACTCATCACATCATAGATTGCCTTTTTAAGAGCATCTTCAACAATGTTACCGGTATTACTGCCAATACGCCTCCTTGTTCCTACAAGCTGGCTTTTTACCGAATTTACAATGGCTTCTGAAACTGAAAGCGCAATATCACTCTCAAGAAGTGCCATTTCAAGATCCCAGAGAGGTTCTTCCAGATCATCTTCTTCAAGAATAAATTCTCTTTCAAAAACAAGAGCTTTAGCCTTTTGTGCAAAACCAAATTTTCTGGAAACTTTATTTTCCTCTGTAGAAACAGGTTTGGTTTCTCCAGCAGGAACTTCAGTCTTTACTTCTTCCGGAGAGATCGAAACATCAACAGGAGATTCCTGCTTTTTCTGAGAATCTGCCGTATCATCGACTACTTCTACTGGCTCGATAGCAACTGCTTTCTCATCGATTTTTGAGCCGATCTTTTCTTTAAAACCACTGAGTTTTGCCTTGAGTTTATTGAACACGTGATACAACTCGCAAGTTTGTTAAAAATAGAAAAAATAGAAAAAGGTTCACTGGGAACCTGCATTACCTTGCGGCTGCTGGAGCTTTGCAAGGAATGACTCAATAGCCTGCATCTGCTGGCCTAACTGGGCAAGGGAATTATTCATATTATCAAGAGCTGTTGTAAGCTTTTCCCTGCGGCGCTGGAGAATTTCTTTTGCTTCGGGAATAGGCCTTTCAACAGTATATCCTGCTCCGATATCAACCACTGCTTTGTCAGTTTGACTGATATTGGCATATACAA
This sequence comes from uncultured Methanolobus sp., assembly GCF_963665675.1. Taxonomy (NCBI): domain Archaea; kingdom Methanobacteriati; phylum Methanobacteriota; class Methanomicrobia; order Methanosarcinales; family Methanosarcinaceae; genus Methanolobus; species uncultured Methanolobus sp. The sequence continues at coordinate 2,889,451 of NZ_OY762426.1, forward strand.
ATGAACCGGAACCTATCGGAAACATTATTTCAGAACCATCTGAAACATTGTCGAGCTCATCTATTGTAGTAATAGCTCTGTTACAATCTTCCAATGATATCTGTACCATGCTCATCTGCTGCTGAACCATCTCCGCACGCTTTTGAAACTCACGGTGTTGGTTTGCAAGAACCCTTGGATCCTGTCCATTCATATCCGCCATGGATTATGCCTCAGTTACACTTTCAATCTTTATGAAGTTCCTTTTAAGACCATGTTTGCTGCCAAAGAGGGAATACACCTTGTCGGTTGCATTCTTCTCGTTCTGGCTCTCAATGACCTTTGTAAACTTTTCCCATGCTATTCCGGCTTTGAATGTGCCTTTGACCTGAAATGTCTTCATTTAAATCACCTAAAACCATAAATTATAATTATATAAAGCCCAGGGCATCTTCTATTCGTCCCAGTTCATGACCTGTGGTCTGCGAACCTGCAACATAACCCTTGGAATTTGCAATCAGTCCTGAAGCTACCATTTGAGTTCCATAGTTAGATGTCCCAATATCGACCGGAAGACAAAACAAGTCTTCAAGCATTTCAAGCTCGGTACTTGTTGCCCGGGGATTTACAAGCAAACCTTTATTTGTTGCAACTCCAGCCATTCCTACGGTCTTTGCACCACCTATGGTGCCTCTTTTAACATCCACTTTAAGGGCTTTTTCAATAGCTTCCACAGACCGGTCGTTTAGTTCCGGGTGCACAAGTGCTGCTGAATCGTTAGCCAGCACAACATTACCTACAGCGTTTATTTTTGCAGGCAATTCCACAACCGGAATATCAATCTGATCTGTGCCTCTTACACTGGCGTCCTTTGGAACAAGCACTGCGTTGGAATTACCCCTGCAAAGTGAACCCACAATAGTACTTCCATTGACAAGGGTTCCGACTACATTTGCCTGTAAGAACTGGCCCATCTTTTCACGGACAGACTCAGGAGTGTTCAAAGGTACAAATACCAGATCTTCGGTACATGTTGCAAAAGCCCCTATAACGGGGCTTTCCTGTACTTTTATAGTTCGTATCATTATATACGTTAAACTGGAATGATACCCGAAAGCATTTATGCAAGTTCTGCCTGAACTTCGCCATCCTCGAACTTTGCAGCTCTTATACGGATGGAAAGAGGAGGCTTCTCACAGCCATGTTCCCATACTTTCTCATTGATAGTCTTGTCCAGCTTGACCATATCAGGCTCTACCTTCATGTGCTTTGTAAGGTATGCCCTGATAACTATCATAGTCTTCTTGGCCCTTTTCCAGCGTGGAATTGACTTAATCTCACGGAGAGGGATCGTGTAGATCTGCTCTTTTACTACGTCTTCTGCCATATCATCACCTACTTATTTCACATCGAGACTGCTTCTTCTCCAGTGTCTTCTCTTTGGATGGCTTACGACCTTACGCTCGGTCTTAATAATGACCCAGGTAGGAACCCTGTGGTTCTGCCTGTGTGCTTTTGCCAGCCTTGTCTTCTGTCCTTTAGTATTGTGGCTCACTTGTCTCACCTATGCTATGATTTGTATTGAAGTATTGATTGAATTTTGAACTTATAACATAATTATTGCATAAACATTCAATCATGTTTTACGTTCTGCTTTATTCCTTAACGCTTATCTTGCGTTCGATAACATGTGATTGTACATGAGTGGGGAATATCTCTTTTACCTTTTCAGGACCATGATTCCGAACAATTACTTCCCTTAGTTCGGTTTCATAATCTGCTTTCAGCACATCCTCACTCAAACCTTCTTCGATGACCAGATGCTTACTTACAAGCTCATTCACTGCAGCACGCCCAAATCCTTTCAAAGGACACGTATAATGAACATCAAACCGATCCTCAATGCTTCTTATCTGTGATAGTTCAAGCATAGGAACACGGTCATCACGGCGGATCCCGTCAGCAATGAATGTGACATTCGGATCAGTCGCAAGATGTTCTATAACGCTTCTGTGAATGAAATTGATAGCGTTTTTTGGAAAGCCATCCTCCATTATCATATCGTATGCCTTTTCAAGAATTGAAACGTCGGGTTTGATAATCCGGTGTGGAAAACCAAGCCTTTCAGCAGTTTCAGCAGCTACTTCCCCAACAGGAAGCAGTGAAAAACTGCATGTTACAAGTTCAACCTCAAAGAAAGGCTCCAGCAGTATTGCGGACAAAGAACTGTCCTTACCACCACTGAACATTACCGATACACGCATGAAGGGGACTCACATTCGCTTAATAGTAGTTTCCCTCTTTTTGGGCTGCATCTGGACCAGAAGCTGTTTGAGTTTCTCATCATCGATCATTGATTGAAGCCTGCCACTCTGTGCAAGCATGATCAATTGATTTTCAAGCTGCTCAACAAGTTCCTTGCGCGACATACGCAGATTTGTCAGCCTCTCACGTGCTTCCGGAGTAAGGATCTGACGCATCAGAGCCTGCTTCTTTGCTTCCATCTCAGCCTGCATCTGCTCCTGCTGCATTGCTGCCTGCATATCGCCGCCGCCCATCTGCTGTTGGGATGCCTGTTGTTGCTGCTGGATTTGTGCAAGTCTTTTTCTTCTTATCTCTTCAAGGTCATCAGTCATGAAAGTCACCTTTGCTTATAAGATGTAAGCAGTGATTCCTTATAGTGGTTATCGAACTGAAGATGTACTCAGTATTTAGCAAGACCGGGAATACTTTCCACAAGGTCCTGTTTTACCTCGTATGCAACATTGTCAAGCATGGACTGTCCCTGTGGGGATACCACACGACCGCTCTTGAGAGTGCGTACAAAACCTGCTTCCTCAAGCTGCTGAAGAACAGTTCTTGCAATAGCACCGCTGCCCTTTGCTTTCTTGCCTGGAGCAACGCCTCTGTTTTTCTTTCCTCCATAAACAGATCTCATTCTCTCAACACCAATTGGGCCCTGGGTATATACAGTTCTAAGCACTGCTGCACATCTTGTGTACCACCATTCTGTTTCAATTGGTGGAAGTTGCTTGTGCACACCTGTCTTTACGTATGTTGCCCACTCAGGTGGATTTACTTTATCGTTCTCTTTCAACTTTTCTGCTACCTTTGCTATAAACTCGGTTGCAGGAACGTCATATACAGTTGTCATTAATATTCTCCTGAATTATAATATCTGTTAAGATACCCACCATCTGCAGGACTCAATTGCATCAGGTGATTAGTTCAGCTGGATTTGTGATGTTTAAACTATTGAGTAGTATATACGTGTTTCGGCAGTTTTTGCTTATCCGACTACTTTCTGAAGGTCTGCTCCCTTGCAGGACCTACAGAAATATAATCTATCTTTACACCCATCTTTTCTTCAAGATAAGTCACATAGTCCTGGGCTGCCTGTGGAAGATCGCTGAATTCCTTTACACCTGTAAGATCACTGTCCCATCCTGGAAGATCCTCATAGATCGGCTTACATTCTGCAAGTTCTGAAGTATCTTCTGGCGGATAATCAATTGTCATTCCATCCAGTTCATAAGCAACACAAACTCTTACAGGATCAAGATTGGATAGAACATCAAGTTTAGTAAGTGCAATGGATGTGTAACCATTAAGGTATATAGCCTTTTTAAGTAATGGAAGGTCGAACCATCCACATCTTCTTGATCTGCCGGTAGTGGTGCCAAACTCGCCACCAACATCCTGTATCTGATGACCTGTTTCATCAAAGAGTTCAGTAGGTAACGGACCTTCGCCAACCCTTGTGATATATGCTTTGACAATTGCCAGTACTTCATCAACCCTTGTAGGTCCAACACCAATATTGGCACATGCAGAACCTGAGATTGTACATGAAGAAGTTACAAACTTCTGGGTACCATGAATTACATCGAGGTGAGTACCCTGTGCACCTTCAGCAAGGACATTCCTGCCTTCATCCAGTGCCTTGTTTACCTCGTAGGAAACATCAGTTACATAAGAAGCAAAACGCTCACCAAGCTTTACATACCTGCCAATGAGCTCCTGATCCATAACTATAGAAGGATCGCCATCAAGCTCCTTTATAGCTGCTTCTTTTGATGCAGCCAGATCTTCAAGTCTTTTAAGGAATTTTTCCTTATCCACAAGGTCACCCATGCGAATCTCATCCCTGGCAACCTTGTCAATATATGCAAAACCAATGCCGCGTTTTGTTGTGCCGATCTTCTCGGTCCTCTGTGACTCTCTCAAGCCATCCAGTTCAATGTGATATGGCATTATAATACTGGCTTTGGCATCAACACCAACTCTTGTTGCGTCCAAATCTATGCCACCTTCTGCAAGCATATCAAGCTCTTCTGCCAGTACTTCAGGGTTCACAACAGTTCCCGGACCTATTAATACCCTTGAATCTAAAAGAAAACCAGATGGAATAAGGTGAAGCTTGTATACGTCCTCACCTACTTTAACAGTGTGTCCTGCATTGTTCCCGCCCTGGAAACGGACAACCAGATCATAGTTACCGGATATAAGGTCAACTATTTTGCCTTTACCTTCATCGCCGAATTGAGCACCAGTAATAATAGTAAACATGGGTGCAGAATTACCCTGTTGGCTTAATAAAGTTTTGATTGACTTTCAGATGTCTTCCTCAAACGCAAGCATACGGCAGCCTTCATCACAAAAACCTGATGAATCAACTTTACGGCAACGTAGTGCTTTTGTAACCCCCATATCCACAAGAGTGTCTATAAGTTTCTCTGCTACAGTGATGCTTACATTAAATTCTGATTGAAGCATGTATATGGCATCCGGCCTTTTTATGGAATAGAAACATGAACGTGACCTTTTATCTGACTGGCAGGTGTCATATGACTCGCATTTCATCACCCGGGAACTGTTCTTGAAGTGTATGGCAAGACCCTGCCAGGAGTAGACATTATGCATTCCTTTTATGCCGTAGAGGTTAGCTTTGGTTTTTTCCTTGTGTCGTAGCATAGTAATTACTAGATAATAAAAATATAATTACTTTTTGTTCAAAATGTGAACAAACTTCTTTTTTGCAAAGTATTAGTAGAAGATATCTAATTAGCTCCAACCTTTCTCATCCTAGCTACCTGAGGTTGCACTTGTTAAGATGATGTGGACCCTTGGCCAGATACAGGATTATGATGATGCAGTTGATATCCTTAAACAGGATATCAGGTGCGAGATTAATGAGAGGAGCCTTGAGTAAAGGATCCAGTGTTTTTTTTATGTATGATCGATTAAGAAGAGAATTTTATGTGTTGTGTTAATTTATTTAACATAGAAAAAAGAGAGGAAAAACTCATCTGTTTTTCCTTTAATACTCAGGATTCCCAACTTTTCCCATGAAGAGTATGCATCCTGTCCGTTTATCCTCAATGAAGAACATGAAAGGATGATCAGCTTTGAATTCCAACACCTGCTCTGGTTCCAATGATATAGAGTCAACTGCCTCAATCGCCGTAGAAGCAGCAGCTTCCGTTCCTTCTTCATGTACATTAATGTATGACTGGTGGATCACATCATCCAGCCATAGATTATAATCCTCTGGAACCAACTGAGCATCATACATACCTGAGAAATTTGCTAGGTTTCCATCAAATGCATCCACAATTCCCATGTTCTTCAATGTGTCCGGCAATTCGGTTTTTGTATCAATCTTGAATCTGGGTAAGTAGGTATGCACCAGTTGAGGCTCCATAGAAGATTTAAGCGTATCATAATCAGAAAGAGTGAAAATGTCTTCAAATTCTTCGATGTTATTTTCTTCAGGAAGCACAATATACATACATAAATCATTACCTTTGTACGGCAGTTCAACAATCTTTGCATGTTCATATTCTCCATAATTGAAATTCTCCTGAATAAACATCATATCCACAGGAATTCCATCGTTGTTTGAGGAAGTATAAAAAATTCCTCTTTCAGTGTTTGTTGTATCAAATTCATTCATCCATTTTCCTTGAAAGTAAACTGCATTTGTCATAATTATAGCCGTACTCCCGGTTATCAGGTCTTCTGGAATCAAATCTTTGATTTTGTCGTTTGTTTTCGAAGCAACCCATTCATTGATTATTACTCTGGATTCTCCCGGCTCACCTCCGAAATCAAGATTTGTTACATTTCCTCCATAGTATTCTTTTGAATTCTTTGCAAAATCCTGATTCAAAGGATACTCTTTGCGAACCCAGAGGGCATTTGCAGTATTTAAATCATAGTTATCATCATCTGAATTGATAGTATCCATCATATTTTTTGAAGTGGCTTCAAGAACAGGTTTATTCAATGGATAATTGAATACCTGCGCTATTTGTTCTTTAGTAGAGTTCTCAGCACCATCATAACAGATGGCCATTGCAGTAAAAATGCTGTATGGGGAAAATACCAGATTCTCTTCTTTTGTGATATTTGAATAGAAATCAAAAGCAAATGCATTATTTGCAGTTGCAATATTGTATTCATCAGCCGAATATGCATACATTGTTGAATCTTTATCTACAGCACCCGTTTCGGAGGCAGTGTCACCATCGATGCAGCCGATGCATAATAAAAAAAGAAAACAAAGTGCTACAATTTGTATAATTTGATTACAATTCATAATTATTATTGATGTTATGGTACATATAATTAACGGACTGGAAATATAACACTTGGTTCAGTATCATATGTGATTATGTCTTTTTCATTCATGGACCATCGTATACGATAACTTGTAACTTCACCTATTTCGGCATTAACCCTAACCTGTATTCCATCGGAAAGTGAAGGTATTCCACTAATGATTCTTGCATAAGATATTTTGTATATTCTTGGCAAGTCATCTGCAGCCGCTTCTTTGTACTTGATATTTTCAAGTTCGATCTCATTCAGTTTGTCAGAAGTTAATTTGGATTGAATATAGTTTTCTGCTATTTTCAGAGCTTCTTCATTACTTATATTCATGTTTCCTTTTACCTTTTTAGATCCATCATATATATACAGCAAATCTTCATTAGATGCATCTATACCCACGATAACATGTCTTCCATTAGTAGTTTCCACACTTACCTGCCAAATGGCACCATTTTGAATCTCCACAACATCGAGTGGGTAAATTTGAAAGGGATTACATTGAAAATCTGTCCCAAATTTACGAATCATATCCGGGATATGAGTATGGATAGTGCCACATGACAGGGATTCATCAAATATCAGCTTGTATTTATCATGTGGCGAATCACTCATTTTCTATAGGGCAATAAGACATTGTTGTTAAAATTACCCACACGATGTTGAAGAGAGCCTAATTATAGTTAAGAACCAATGTTTGAAACTTATGATATTAGTATTACTGCCAATAGAGTATGGTTTTAAAACTCATAAGTTATAAACCAAAGGTGTTTAACTATAATTATCTTTAAATTATTAATAGTAAAACGTTTTATGAATCATTGTTTTGGCAACCTTTATTACGAATAAATTAGCTATTGAAGCAAATCAGTCCATTATATAAATAATCTAATCAGGTGAATATTATGACATTAGCAAATCTCAGGACACACTATGCGTCACAGATCAAAACCGAGGAACTCGGTGACCAGAAGGTTACCGTGGCAGGATGGGTTCACGAGGTCCGTGACCTTGGTGGAATTTGTTTTGTTGTGGTCAGGGACCGTACAGGCAAATCCCAGATCACACTGGTGAAAAAGAAGACCGACCCGGAGCTTCTGGACAAGGCAAGAAAGCTTGTAAGGGAATCCGTTGTTTCAGCAACAGGAAGTGTAAAACCGGAAGGAAAGGCACCAAACGGTTACGAACTCATTCCAGATGAGATAACACTCCTCAACGAGGCAGACTCACCACTTCCAATGGACACAACCGGAAAGGTAGAAGCAGAACTTGACACCCGTCTTGATTCAAGGTTCATTGACCTCAGACGTGAGAGGACAACGGCAATATTCAAGGTAAGACACGAAGTCCTCAGGGCAGTCAGAGGTTACCTTACAGACAACGGTTTCATTGAGACTTCCAGTCCAAAAGTAGTAGCAACAGCAACAGAAGGTGGAACATCACTCTTCCCGATCACATACTTTGACAGGGAAGCATTCCTTAACCAGAGTCCACAGCTCTTCAAGCAGATTCTCATGTCAGGCGGGCTTGACAGGGTATTTGAGATCGGTCCAATTTTCAGGGCAGAGGAACACGACACCCGCAGGCACCTAAACGAAGCAACATCTATTGATATCGAAGCAAGTTTCTGTGACCATTTCGATGTAATGGAAGTTCTTGAGGAAATGGTTGCCTACGTCTACGAACAGGTAATTGAGAACGCATCTGATTCACTTGCAGTGCTTGATGTAGAACTTAAGGTCCCACAGGTGCCATTTAAGAGAGTCACCTATGACGAGGCTATTGAGATCGTCAACGCAAACACAGATGAGATGCTTAACTGGGGAGATGACCTTGGTACAGCCGCCGAACACACAATCGGTGAATATGTATTCAAGGAAACAGGGGAATCGCATTACTTTATCATTGACTGGCCAACAGAGATCAAGCCATTCTATGCGATGCCATACGAGGATAACCCGGTCCTGTCAAAAGGATTCGATATGATGCACAGGACAATGGAACTTTCATCCGGTGCACAGCGTATCCACATTCCTGAACTTCTCATTGAGAGAATCGAATCACAGGGTCTTGACCCTGATGGGTTCGAGTTCTATCTCAAGGCTTTCAAATACGGCATGCCACCACACGCAGGATGGGGTATCGGTTGCGAAAGGCTTGTTATGACAATGCTGGGTACTGAAAACATCCGTGATGTCGTACTCTTCCCAAGGGACAGGCGCAGACTTTCCCCATAATTCTTTTTCAGGAATGATCTTGATGAAAGAAAGAAATCCAACAGGAGAAAGTCCTGAGAAGAAAGCTGCAGGAATTGCAGCAGCTGACCTTGTGCAGGATGGCATGGTTGTCGGTCTTGGCACCGGTTCCACCACAGCCTACACAATAGCCGAGCTCGGCAGGCGTGTAGATGAAGGTCTTGATATCCTTGCAGTTGTAACATCATACCAGTCAGAGATGCTCGCAATACAGGCAGGAATTACACTCACATCACTTGCAGAACATCCAAACCTTGACATCGCCATTGACGGTGCAGACCAGATAGATAAAGGTCTGAATGTCATCAAAGGCGGCGGTGCAGCACACACACGTGAGAAGGTTGTTTCACGTTCTGCAGAGCGCTTTGTTGTTGTAGCAGACGAATCAAAATACAGCGAGCAGCTCAATCACTATGTGCCTCTGGAAGTACTTCCATATGCAAAGGAGTATGTTTCACAACAGGTACGCAAAATAGGTGGAACACCAGAACTTCGTCTTGCATCAAGAAAGGACGGTCCTGTAATATCTGATAACGGCAATTTCATAATCGACGCAAGTATTGGCGTAATTGAGAATCCTGTAGTAATAGCAGCTATTCTCTCACAGATTGCCGGAGTTGTGGAACACGGCATCTTTACCAATGCGGACGAGGTCTACATAGGTAAGAAAGACGGTTCAGTAGAAATAATGGCCTGATCTGAAAAGATCAGGATTCATTTTTATCTAATAGGCAGGCACACATTTCAAACAATGCTTCTTCGCCTGTACGGGATCCTCTGGCTATGAGGATGTCTCCTGCTTTTACAATAGTTCTTTTATTTGGTCTGTAGACCCATTTATCTTCTCTTTTGATTGCCATTACATGAACACCGGTCTCGGTTTCCATTTTTAGCTGTCCGAAGTTTTTCTCAACAATAGGTGAGCAGTCCTGAACTACCAGTTTAGTTATAACTTCATCTGATTCCCTTACAGCTATTGTAATAATCGGATGCAGGTCAATATCTCTCAGAACTGTGTCTGCAATAGTGTATGCTGCATCTGAAATAGCCTCTGCAGAGTTTGCAAGCTGAAGCAGTCCCCTGAGAATATTAACATCAGGCACATGTTTTGCAGTTTCAAGAACCCAGTGCTGGAGTTCATGTTTCATGCTGTCCATTTCAGATTCAAGTGCTTTGACCTCATGGGCAATATCCTCATTATCAAAAAGCACTGCCGAATACCCAAGTCCAACAGAAAGTTCTCCCATGTTCTTCATTTCCACGATAATATCAACAGCTCTTTCAAGGTCTATCAGGAAACGTTCATGTTCCATAGTCCGGGGGACATATTTGCGGTTTGTCACAAGCTCTATGAAAAGCGGTACACCTTCATCGTGTCCTCTGGCAAAGAGAACATCATCCGGCCTTATACGGGTTGCATGGTTCGGATCGTATATCCACTCATCATTTCGACGTATTGCAATGATCCACATTCCGGCCTCAGTGTCAAGTTCAATATCTTCCAGGTTCATGCCTGCAAGTTTTGAATCTTCACTAACCGTTGCTCTTGAGATGGTTTCTTCAGCTTCCCTCATTGCCAGTTTAAGTTCCATGGGGATACCTACATTTCTGACAACGATCTGGGCAATGTCTCCTGCTGCGTTTGCAATGTTCTCGGATGCACGTGCAACCTGAAGCACACCTGACATTTCCTCTGCTTCTTCAACACGCCTTGTGCTGAGCATGGCAGCTATTTTCATGTGATAGTCAAGTGTATCCATCTTTCCTTCTAGGCGAATTACCTCTTCTGCAATATCCTCGTCATCATAGACCATGGCTGAATACGCCAGGTCCACCATGAGTTCGGATGTATCCTTCATCTCTGTAAGGAGGTCCTTGAGATTACGCGGAGTGTACCTGATTTCCTTGGGACTCATAAGTTTCTACCGTTCATTATATTCTAATTGTGTATTTGGTTGTTATATTTTATAAATTGTATTTTAATGCTATTTAAATGACATTTATATCAGGTTTAGTATGTGCATTGCTATGAATATTCCGCTGACACCAATCAGGTCGCCAAGCGTAGCAATAAGTGGAATTACAGTATCATCGGGGTCAACTCCGAATCTGTGTGATGCAAATGCAATGGCAATTGTGGCTGAAAATACAGTCAGCAGTTCAAAAGTACCTGCAAGAAGACAGAGTGTCAGAAGCGTGAAGAATGCGATTTTCATGTCAAATAACATTCCGGCAATCCAGACTGTGATACTCACAAAGATGCATGCAGCCAGACCAACTATAAGAGCAGCGTAAACACTGTTTCGGACAACCGGGTTCCTGTGCAGGTGACTTCCAAGACCCATGTGGAAGGATGAGGAAAGTCTTGCCCCAAGCATGCTGCCGGTATCTCCACCAATCTTAATGAGTGCCGGGATCAGAACCAGGATTATTGGCATTGATACGATTTTGTCAATCTCTATATTAAGTATCTGGCCTGAGAATATACCTATGATAGATGTTACCAGAAGAATCGGGAATCCTCTACCTACAATGCCTTTGACCGTGTAGTAGCTCATATCAAAAGCACCACCTTTGCAGCCATAAAGATCATCACCATGGATACTATGTCGCCGATAGTGGCAATTGCTGGTGTCACAACGTTGTCCGGGTCAAATCCAAAACGGAACATTCCCAGTGCAAGAAGCACTGCAACAACTGAAAGAATGAGTCCTGAGGAAACTCCTGCCAGGACTGCTATAAGTGTAAGGGTTATTGCACCTGCACTTTGCATTCCAAGTGCAATTGTTATTATGTGGCCGGCAATTCCGAGAATCACCGACATTATAAAACTTAGAAGAAGAGATCCTGATACGTTATTAATGAGTTCGGGATTTCGGTCTATTTTTGTAATAAGACCCATGTGTATGGCACTTCCAAGACGTGATCCGAGGGTACATGAGATGTTTCCTCTCATTCCCAGTACTGCCGGTGTTATCACAATAAGTCCGGGAATGAGTTCCAGTTCGTTGCTCATTCCTGAAAGGATCAGACCGGAGATGACTCCTCCTACTGTCGCCATGAGTTCAAATGGCAACGCCTCACGCACTATGGAGCGTACACTTCCGTAATCTCCTATGTATTCCTCGACGACTTCTATTTCATAATCTTCGTCTTCGTCACCTGTATCGTGAGCCATTATAGTGGCCTATTTCACTTTGTTATTATTTATACGTATCAGGCATCAACGGATTTTTATAAAACTTTCTTTTTCCATGGTTAAACATAAGACCCATGTTTACGTTTCCAGATACGAGGAAATCCCATGTTAAAACATATAGTTATGTGGAAGTTGAAAGATAGTGCAGAAGGTAATAGCAAGGAAGAGAACGCAAAACTCATGAAGGAGAAGCTTGAGGCTCTCAAAGGCGTTGTACCTGAGATCGACTTTATAGAGGTTGGATTTAATGTTGTTCCATCTCCTGCTGCTTACGATGTAACTCTCTACTGTGAGTTCAAGGATGAAACTGCTCTTAAGACGTACCAGGCACACCCTGAGCATGTAAAGGTTGCAGAGTTCGTTGGAAAGATAAACGACAACAGGGTTGTTGTTGATTATCTGGTATAATTTTATTCTGTGCATGCGTACTGATAAGCAGGTTGTTCTCCATGAAAATTTCAGTAATACTCGGACATCCATATGAAAAAAGTTTCAACCACGCGGTTGCGGGAACGGCTGTTGAAACATTGTATGCCAGTGGACATGAGGTTTTTTTCCATGACCTGCACAAGGAAGGTTTTGATCCGATTCTTCAGGGAGAAGAACTGGTTACTGATTGTCCGGAAGATTCCCTTGTCAGGAGCCACTGCTCTGAAATTACAGAGGCTGATGGTATAATCATTGTTCATCCTAACTGGTGGGGCCAGCCTCCTGCAATACTTAAGGGATGGGTTGACCGTGTACTTCGGGAAAGTGTAGCTTACAGGTTTGCAGAAAATGATGATGGTTCGGGACTACCTATAGGATTGCTAAAAGCAAGGACTGCAATAGTGTTCAATACTTCTAACACACCAGAAGAAAGGGAAAACACAGTTTTTGGTGATCCGCTGGAGAGAATATGGAAAGACTGCATTTTTGATTTTTGCGGGGTTATTGATTTCCACCGCAGGATATTCAGAACAATCGCTGGCAGTTCTGAAAATGAACGGGATGAATGGCTTGATGAAGTGAGGAAAGTGGTTAGTTCCAATTTCCCACAAGGCGATGCTTAATTTAGCAGGGATTTTTTATGAGAAGAGCTGAAAAAATGATTGCTGATGATGAAATTATCATGACAATTCTCAATGAAACTATAGTATGCAGGATTGGCATGTGCATGGACAATGTTCCATATGTTGTGCCAATGAATTTTGCATACCACGACAATGCTCTTTATCTGCATGCAGCCAGGGAAGGTAAGAAGCTTGATATGATGGCTGAGAATCCCCATGTTTGTTTTGAGATGGAATATAAGACGGAGGTCTCTCCTGCTTCTACAAGCTGCAACTGGAGTATGAAGTATTACAGTATTATTGGATGGGGAAATGTTTCTCTTGTTACAGATGCGGAAGATAAGGCCAGAGCTATTAATCTGTTAATGGAAAAGTATGCAGGGGAAGTTAAAGATTCCTATACTGATACGATACTTGACAAGGTTGCCATAATCAGGATAGAAATCACCGGGATGACAGGTAAATTTTCAGGATACTCGTGCTAATTTTATGGCTCTGTAGAAATCCTGTCATTAATACATTAAGAAAGTTTATAAATGGACTTATGTTAAGTCATAAATTATTTGATTTGTCCCGAAGAGCCCGGCGAAGCCGGCGTTTTCCCACAATAATCTACAAAATAATCTACAGATCCCTTGTACTTTCGTCTCAGGACTCACGTGGAATTTGCTGTATAAGTGCAATAGCCTTCGTAATTATCTTCTGTGCAGCAGCATCGGAATGTGCCGCCTTCGGCGGATGGCTACTTTGTTTTTAGATTGCAGGCTGTTTTTGTGGACATAGAAAAGAACAATGTTGGTGCCACTCAGATTAACAGTATTTCTACAGAGCCAATTTTATCTTAAATTAAACCGGAATGAAATGAGTATTTAAGTTATCATTTGCTAATTATCCTTTCATCAAAAAAGGTTATATACAACTAGTTACATTATGGAGTTGCTCAAGGGCGAAAGCGCCACCGAACAACTTTATTCGCAAAGCAATGGGCCCGTGGTCTAGCCGGTTATGACATCGCCTTTACACGGCGGGGGTCATGAGTTCGAATCTCATCGGGCCCACCACAATTCTTTTTTTCAGATTCTAAGCTCTTAGAGGTTTCCGTTTCGTCAATTTCACATGCGTCTATTTGAGGCGGGGTTCACCAATAGAAAAAAGTAATCCTAAAAATGAGTATTGAGGTAACGATTAATCTATTAACTAAACCATTTTTTCATTACATCTTTGGTGTTGTCAAATCCTCCATCATAATACATAGCACCAGCAATTGCTTCTAATGTCTCGGCAAGTACATGATCACTATCTCCATGATTTTGCTTTTTTTGTCCTTCACCAAGCACTATATAAGGATTAATACCAAGTCTTCTGGCTGTCTCAGCAAGTCCTTCCTTTTTCTCGAGTTCCACTCTTTCAGGCGTTATTGATGCTCCTGTTTTATGACCATTTTCCATCATAAATTCAGTTAAAACAAGCTTTATAACTGCATCTCCAATTGTTTGAAATTCACTTTGATCCTTACAAGGATGTTCATTGGAGTAAGCTTTAGTAATAAGTGCTTGCTCCAAGAAGTTCCTGTCTCTGAAATTGTAACCCAAAATCAGTTCAATATCAGAAAATGTATCTGTATTGTCAAGCATTACCAACACATCTTTTCAACATATAATGATTGATTTAAAGCGATTCATTATCTAATAATTAAATTCAGTATCTATATCTTAATGGACTTATAGATTTGATACCAGCTTGATAGCTTCGTTTATATTTTCAATTAGTTCGCTTCGTCTTTCAAGAACGTATTCTTTAGATTTGGTCCCCTTGTGTGCCGATCCATTTCTAATGTCATAGATTGAATCACATATTTGAGCTATCTCATCGAGATCACAGTTAATTACTTTATGGAAACATAGAGATACCAATCTTATAAGTCCATTATTTTTTATCTCAAGATCATTTTTTACATATTGCCATTGTCCAAGTGATATGGTTTTTTGAGGCTTTCCTAATAATGATTTTAGTGAAGGGGGAAGAGAATGTATTTTTTTGTCCTTATTCCCAAAATAATAAAGCTTTTTTACTGTGCCATCTTTATAAAAAAACGTCTTCTTTTTGTTATTATCCATGTCTTCAAAGATAGCTTTTCTAACTTTTGCTGAAACGTGATTATCTAATAATGTTTCAATTGCTTTCCCATATTCAAGAAGAACAAGTGAATAGTCAAAGTCTTCGTCGACATCATCAGTTTGAGCTATTTTGTAGAGGATTGATTCTGCAGTTTTGAGAATTTTTCTGACTTCATCGTCATCCTCGCTTATATTTTCGAAAGCAAGTACATTTTTTGCAAAGAAAGCGAATGTATCCTTCTGTTTTTCAAAAAAAGATAGCTTCTCTTCATAGTCTTTATGGGATTTATCCAAGCATTTAATTGCATTTTCCATGCTTGTAAATCCATCTTTATAATTCAAAATAAATCCTTCAGAAGATGCCTTATTTCGCCATGCTGAAGCGTAATTCTCCTTAAATTTGAGAGCTTTTGAATAATATTTAATTGCTTCATCATGTATGTTCTGATTTGCATAATTCGTTCCAATATTGTTGTAAACCAATGCAGTCAAATCTTTTTCATTTTGAGATTTAACTTTCTCTCGTTCCTTGAGGTAATATTCCAATCCTTCATCATAGAAACCAAAATCAGTAAATGCTGTTCCAATATCCAAATAAAATGTTTTTTTGTGAACATTAACGTATTTTTCAATCAAATCAATTATATGTCTCAATTCATTTTTGTTGCAAAATGAAAGTAACTCTTTAATCAGAACTCTAATTACCATCTCATATGATACTTCTTTTGTAGGCAAGAGCAATTTATTTGTATCATAGTCTAGTGGAAGCAAATAATCATAAGTTCCATAAGAAATTCCATATTTAAAAGCTAGATTTATGGATTTTTCAATCTCCTGAATCCCCTGATTTTTATTTTTATTTGCAATATAGATAATTCCAAGGAACTCATGTCCTAACACATTTTCAGGATACGTTTCAACAAATTGCTCAAACAATGTTATAGAATCTTGATTAATTATATCGATATCGTAATCAGATGTAACATAAGACAAAATAGCTAAAGCAAGTTTTGTATCTTCATCTTCTTTTACTCTATCAGCTAAACTATACCACAGCTTCGCCTCTTCAAACTGAAATCTATCTTGGAGAGAGTTTGCCATTGAAAATAGTTCTTCATTTTTAGCTTGACACGATTTCTGTTTTTCATTTTCAAAGTCATATGATTTCAATTCCAAGAGACGCTTATTGAAGTATTGAATCTCTTTTTCTTTTAAACCATTGTTTTTGATAGCTAATGTCTTGCTTAGGTAAAGACGTTCATTTTCAAAATCAAATGCTTTTCGACAAGTATCTGTAACAATGCGATAAAATCTTACACCTTCATCATTTTTGAGTTTTGATGCTACTTGATCACAATCACTTAAATGTCTATAAGCTTTATCTTGTTGGTTTAACATTGATTTCGCTTCATATAGTTTTAAATGAGTTAAAGCTACATCATAATGTTTGTCATTAAAATATTTATTAAGTAGTTTCAAAGATTTTAGGAAAAGCTTGTTTGAATTTTCTGGCTCGTTTTTCATAAGTGCTATCTTGCCAAGATTCCAATAGCACAAATACTGTCCTCTAGGTGAATTATCTTCTTTTTGCAGATACTGATAAACCATTTTTGATTGGTTCAGGAAACCATTACTATGTAAGAGCTCAGCAAAACTGTATGCACTAGATAAGCCTCCAACTTCAATTTTAGCATCAAGTACTTCAAAATCAGGGGTAAATGTATAAGTAGAATTAAGAATTAATTTCATTTCTTCTTCTGTTTTTTCAATAAACCAGATTAAATGAGTTATTTTTGTAATATCATGTATTAGTTCCACTGATGGTATTTTCCCTTTTTTCTTTTCATCAAAAAATCCATTCATCAGTAGCTTTTCCAACATTAAAAGGACAAAACCATCTTCATCAAAGAAGTATGCAAAATTCTTAGCGATATTTTCACTCGGTCTGAAATAAAAGTCAAGTTGGTGTATATTTTCCAACATGTATTTTTTCGATAGATACATCCATTTTTCAGTATATCCTAGGCTCGAATAAAATGTTGACTCGTCGAAAAGCAGGTGATGCAACGATTCAGAAACAGGAGTATAAAACATCGATTTAGCTGCTAAGTTATGTATATTATTCTTTTGTCTAAACTCCATCTCAGTTAGAATAGATGAAATCGCAATAGATTCATCTTCATCTTTTTTTTCATGCGCAATTATTTGTCGAGTACCTAAAAAATTAATTTTATCTTTTAAATCAGATGGAATCTCCATATCTTTTTTCATGTTTTGATAGATATCATCCAGATTTTGATAGATTTCTTGTTTTGGCAATTCACGATGTTCACTTTTGAACCATTCACCGTAAATATAATCTTCAATTCCATCTACATTATCCAAGAAAATTTTGGATAAAATCATGTCCATTTTTCTGGTTATGTAAGGCGATTTTTTTTCTTTAATAGCTATTTGTTTAGATACAAAAGAATAAAATCCAGGATCGATTTTTCTTCTTAACAGAAATAGATGCAGAAGTGTAAGTTTATTGTTTATTTGTATTTTTTCATCTTCTGATGCTGATTTAATTGCTTTTCTGATCCATTTTCTAAAGTCAATGTAATATGCTTCCCATAAACAATTATTAAGATTAAGCAACTTGTAACTCATGTAAAATCTTCCTGTATGTTGTATTATATTTAATTATATTTTAAAAGTATTGGTCAATATTATTCAAAGCCATCGAACAAATCCTATAATTAATAAACAAATTTACAATCCATCAAAATTCTAATGATTTTTTCTACAATTTCCTCATCCATCTGAACAATATGAAGATTCATTTTATACTCACTTGAAATTCTAATTGCTTCTCTTCGTTCTGTTTCCATTTCCATTTTAATAGTCTCCAAATCAACGATTCTTTTCTTTTTTGTATCTCTCATTCTGTGGTGGTACACCTTTTCAGGATTTGAATCAAGAAGAATAAGATCTGTATAGAAGTCAATATCTTTCTGAGTAAATATCATGTCAATTGATTTGGTTTTGAGATTGTAAACTGTTAAATGTGCATCAACAACTAGATCCATTTTAGTTTCCTGCTGAAAATCATCTAATACTTTATTGAGTTTGATTCTTAGTGCATACTTTTCATCTTCCGGCAGATATTCAAAATTGCTATATTCTTCTCCCATCATATTTTGAAGAATATCTGAACCAGTGACAAAGTGAAGATTCTTCACCTTCTCTTTTACTTGGCCGAGTACAGTACTTTTCCCCACCCCTCTTACACCTGTCAGACAAAATCGTCTTAGTGATTTGGAATCCATTGATTTACCAGGCATAGACACCATCCCTTTCTACATATTTCTTGGAATCAATCACAGCTGCTGGATTCTTCAAGATATAATCAAGTTCAAAAGGTGTATATTTTCCATCTTTGTTTGATAAAACCCGTCCAGAAGGATCAAGAATCAAATATGAACCTATCATATCATCGTTTGATTCAAATGTAGGCCTGATATCATTTCTAAGTCTAATGTCCTGATGACGCATTTTGAAAGATTCAAACTGTTCATCTGTAATTGACAACGTGTTTATGCAGGAATCGTTCTGACCTTTGATATGAAGCATCTGGAAAACCTTCCACCGATGAGGATCCATTTGATCTACTAGTTCATGCCAATCCTCAGTGGTTGTCAGACTTGTTACAGTGGTGTTTAATTTCAGCTTTAAGCCATATTCATGGACCAGCTTTGCAACATCTATACTATAGGCTACGTGCTTTCCTCTACCCCTCCCAAGAGTAGTTTCAATCTCATCGCTGACAGAATCTACAGATATTCCTATCCAATCAGTGTATTCAGCTATTTTTGGCATACTCTCTTTATTGATAAAAGATCCATTAGTTACAATAGATGTAACAAATCCCATGTCATCTGCCATTTTGAGCATCTCGTAGAAATGTGGATGCAAAAATGGCTCACCACCAACAAAATTAATCTTTTGTATGTCTAAATAATTTGTTTTTGTAGATTGTAATTTGTGTAGTATATCGTGTATTCTCCCTAGATCTTTGATTTCAGAACTAAGATTCTGAACGTAGCAGAACTTGCAGTTATAGTTACATTTTCCAGTTATGTGCCAGTTTACTGATTGAATTTTATTTTCTGTCATCAGACTATAGTATAGATTAAATGAAAATCAATATTATTTAGACATAATCTTTTTTTACTAGATTAATCTATAAACTATTAGATTGATTTAACAAAGGAAATTATCTATGGCAGAAGAGAAGCGAATTCACATAATGAGTGCTGGCCAAAGTGTTCATAAAACCTTTCCAACAGCTAGCAAAATGATCTCTTATGCAACGAAGGTATATGTGGTGGTTGAAGAAGATGTCTATGAAGAGTCTGATGACGATGAAACAAACTCTAGACTAAAACCAATAATAGAATCAATAGAAGAACTCAAAAGAATAGCAGATCCATTTGTTGAGGAAGGCGTAGAAGTAGTAAAAATTCCTGATAATACTCTTGATGATATTAGGGATGCTGTTTTTAGAATATACCAAAAAGATAAGGATGCAAAATATTATCTGAATCTCTCAGGTGGAGGAAAAGGTCTTTCAATTGGCCTTTTTATGATGGCACTGTGGATTGAAGCAGTTCCCTACCATATAGATAGAGATGGAAATGCAAGAATAATCTCAATACCAAAGGTTCATATGGGAAATTTCAGAAAAAATCCTAACCGTATAACAGTTCTTGAGCTACTTAATGCTAAATTAGAAAAGACTCTTTCAAGAAAAGAATTGAAGGGAGATCTTGACAAGAAATACGTACCTATCAAAACCAGCTCAGGAAAAGCTAAAAAGTCCCTTTCTTATGGTGGATTTAATTCATTAATCCAAGATTTGCTTGAATGGGGATTGATAGAACAAAGGCCACACAAAGGAAGTAAAAAAGAGGTTGAATACTTTATCACTCCTGATGGTCAATTTACACTGCAGTTTATTAAGGTTTGATTTAACAACTGATACTATAAATCCACCTGTACCTGCGTGTCCTATCTCAAATTGAATCATCGCTAAATCAGAACACGCCTGAAAGAGGCGATGGTTAAAATGAAAATATTTCTCAGAAGTAAGCTAGTGTCTAATTTAACTTTGTCGTTTGTTAGGTCGGATTAAATGGGATGTCTTTTTATGCAAAACACTAGGTATAACTAATCCGATAATTTCTCTTTCAATTTCTCCTTGTGCTCTCTGATATAACCAGCAATCTTATCCTTCAACCTCAAAGGAAGCTTGGCAATATCCTGCATCTTATCTGAATATTTCTTGAGGTCTTCTTTAAGTTCAGGATATGATATTTCTTGAAGTGGAATTGTGATTACATGTTGTGCACCATTTCCAAGACTTGAAAGGCCTACTGTTACTTGTATCTCTTCTTTGATTCCTGGTTTCAATGAGATTTTGATTTTGTCAACTGAATCTATTAATTGGTCGATATTTTCAATCAGTGTGTCAGTATTTTCTTTAATTTTAGAGATATCTTCGTGAAGAGACAATGATGGAAGTAAACCAATCAATGTTGAAAGAATTGCTATTTGATCTTCTACTTTTGGCTCAGCCTTTATCTCATCAATTTTAGCAATGATAGATTTATTTTCAGGAATATCGGGTACTTTTGCTTTCAGCGAGAAAATCATGTTGTCAAGATTCTTTTCCATCTGTTCTTGATTCTCGATGTGCCATTCCTGTATATCTTTGTTAATAGAACATGCAATGGATTCAACATCTGTCCCCCTCACTTCTCTGCAAACAGTTTCAGCCTTCTTTTTAACTTCATCTATGAGCTCTTTTATATGTGCATCAAAAGAAGGTCTGTTTTTTTTATAAAGTTCATGTATGGCAGGTAATTTTTCTTTGTTTTCTCCCATCAACTGGTCAACACGGTTACAAATGACAGAGCATCTTTTGAGTAGTTCCTGATGACTAATTCCAGATTTCTTAGCATTTTGTGCGGTTTCAAGAGCTTCAGCTAGTTGCTCAATAGCTTCAATAAGTTTCTGTTTGCTCTTTGAACGTCTTGCTTCTTTCTTTGCATCTTGCAGGTATTCCTTAATTTTTTCGTTTGATGAGTCCTTTTTAAAAAGAACTGCATCAAGAGAACGATAAAAAAGATTACAAAATTTTGCAGGATTACTATCCATACATTCATTTGTAGCGATTTCAAAGTATTGAATTGCATTCTCTAATAAGGCCCTAGAAGTTTCTTCATTTTCTGATTTGGAAGCTTTAAAGATGCAGATTTTTCCTAAAGAATGATTTGCATACATTCTTACGCATGGGTTTTCATCTTGTACTAAACAATTCAAACTGTTATCATCAATTTGTAAATCACCAGGAATGTAAGAAATAGCAGAACCTAAAGCTGCAGCAATATAAATTCTAACAGAGTAGTTGTCATGTTTTGCTAAATTATTTAAATCAGACCAAGCAGTGATCTTATCTGGGACATACTTAAATGCAGAATCAAGTGTATAAGCAGCAATCCATTGAATATGTGAAATCCTATGAAATACTAACTTATTCAAATCTTGCCATGCTGTAGCTTTATTGGGTACATATTCAAAAGAAGATTCAAGGGCAGTAGTTGAGGCAAAACAAACATCTGGGTCATCATCATTGGCTAGTCTAATCAGATCAGACCATGCGGCAGATTTGTTAGGCATAGATTTGAATTTACCTACTAATATTTTTGGAACATTTAATCTATCTTCTACATTTCCACTCAAACTGAGTTTATGAATATCATCCTGATTTAGCAACATCTGCCATAAATGTGTTTTATCAGTATAAATAATATAGTTTTTTAGACAATAAGCAGATTTTTGTATTAGTCGCATAATTATAAACTATGTCTTTGAAAGAAGAAATTTTGAGTTTAATTGAGAAGGGAGAAGGTCCAACTATTGACTTTAAAGAAAAAAAGTTTCTTAATGAGCCTCATAAAGTAGCTAAAACGCTGTCCTCTTTTGCTAATCATGAAGGTGGTAAGATACTAATGGGAGTGAATGATGATGGTGTCATTGCAGAAGAAAAAATCGACAATCAAGACATTGAAAGAATAATGACAATCTCTTCTAACAACTGTAAACCTCCTATATTACCACAAGTAGAGATTGTCCATTTTGATGAAGGTGATGTGTGCTATATTCATATTCCTAAAGCTCCACTCCCAATAAAAGCAAATGATAGGTGGTACATACGACACGGTAATACAACCCGTACAATGGAATTTGATGAAATAAAAAAATATCCCGCTGTTGAAATAACCCCAACTTCTGAAACCATTGATATTCAATCAATTTTAAGTGAAGAAAGTAATAACAAGACTATTTATGAAGATGGACGGGCAGTTCCTTATGTAGAATCGAGAATGTACAAGTCAGATGGTGCAACTTGTATAATTTATGCAAATACTTTCAATCATTTTCGCGGAACTACATATTATTTAGAGAAATCTTTTCCACGAATAACAATTGATAATCTCAAAAAAATCATTGAAAAATATTACTCAATATTTCAATATGATCATCATGTAGCAGCTTTTGGAATTAGTCAGGGAAACTACAATTGGTTTGGTTATGGACCTTTAAACTTTCTTGATGCTTTAGAAAACCAAGATCATAGATATGTCAAAATGAAAAATAATGGTAGCTATATTCATCATCGTGAAGCATGCTGTTTTATCGATGAATTAAATGATTCTATATTTTACATTCATGCCCAACCAAACCGCAAAAGTAGGACAGATGAAAAAGTGACTTTAGATTACTTAACTGTGGGTTTCATGTTTAACAACATTCCTTATGATAACATTTATCGATATTTTTTTAAAAGTATTGGTTCAATTCCACAATTTATCGATGAGGTTCATGAAGATTTAACAGTATCAAGAGAGATAGACTCTGAGTTTACGGGGGATGATTATGTTATAGAATCTTTTGGTTTTGATAGGGAAAATTGGGTTTGTGGAATGATTACAAGTAATTTCAATAAACATACTAAAACATACACAGACAAATTGATTATAAATCTTAAAAATTATCATCCGTTGGGAGAAAAACGCAGGTATAAAGCTTCAAATGTAATTTACACAGAAATTCCTGTAGGTGGATTTCAAGCTGTTATTGTGAACTATAAAGGAAATTGGTGAAATTTATTACTTCCTAAATCACAAATTTCTCCACAATTCTCCTGTACTCTTCTTTCGATTGCTGCACCTTATTGAGGTAATGTGCACTTCCAACAGTAGCAGGTGCTCTACCTTGTATAAAATCTGCTAAACTCTCAGTAACTCCTTCCTTAATCATCAAATTAAGATGCCACTTACGGATTGTCTTTGAGCATACACGATTATATCTGATTCTCTTGGCATAGTAATCGTATCCATAGACGTTGCCTATGCTTTTCAGTGTGCTAATAAAGTCTGCTGGGAAGTATATCTGGAAAGTCTTCTTTGTTCCTGATGAGAAAGCAGCTGATGGGTAATGTGCAACTTCTCCGTCTACAACGATATTACGTGCATCAAAGGTCTTAAGCATCTTGTGAATATGGGAGAGACGATTTCCTGAATACATTAGCAATTTATAGATAGGTTTCAAATCTTCAGGATAGCTTTCATAAGCCTCCTGAATCTCCTCATCAGTAACATAAACTTCAAAGACATTGGATTTCTTTATTTTGACATAACGTCTCCATTTCTGAATGGTATATCCGCAGACATCATCAATATCTTCATCTTCAAAGTAGCTCAGTAAATTACGTAGTCCACGTTCTTCTTTGTCCCTCAGATTAAGCTTCCTGAAATCCTGTGGTTTCTGAACAGATTCAGTAGAAAAGAACCGTTTAAGGGCATTGTAATAATCTCTTTTTGTGGTGTTAGAAACGTCTTTAGCGTTCAACCAATCCTTGAAAGATTCATGATGGTGGGCCCATAAATCATTCAACAAAACAGTTTGCATTGTCCCCGTGGTATACGGTGGCTCTTGGCCTTGATATTTGGGGGTACATACTGCTAAAACGCTATCAAGACACTCATTTACACGGCGGGGGTCATGAGTTCGAATCTCATCGGGCCCACCATTTACACTTATCTTTTCTGATTCTAAGCTCTTAAAAAGTTCTTTTTCGTTATTGTGACATGATAGTTCTGATTTTACTTCGGCAGAGTTGGAAATTTTGTCAGGATTGCAGTTAGTTACTACGTCTGTAGATCTTGGTTTTGCTATGGGTAATGGGTTGATAGAAGTAGTAATGCCTGATAGAGGGGAGGTTTGTAGAGCCATCGTTCTCTTAAGTTGGTATTTGTCTATTCCCAACCTTGTACATTACATCTGATTCAAATTATGCTTTTTTCAATAAATTAGGGAGATATAGTTAATTTGTAAAAACGGATCTCTTAGAAAATCATCTGATCCTCAATTAAATTGCAATTTATTAAAAAGTATCATTCAGCAATTTAATGAGGTTACAAACTAGCAGGCATCAGTAAGAAGCTCATAACCTGGATCAGTTTATGTGATATTGAAGAGCTTCCCCTTGGTCCAGAGGTCGTCGAATTTAGCTTTGAAACGCTTTGTATATGCTTCATCATGAATTTGTGTCATACCGAGACTCATACTCGTATTGACCTGATCTTCAATATCAAGAAAGAGAGTCTTTGAATCGAAGATTACAAAATCATGCTTTGTTTCCAGAATTCTTATTTCCATGAAATCCTGTAAATTATTTTTGACTGATTCATCTTCTATTGAAGTAACAAGTTCTTTTATTGATGGCAACAGTTGAGAATGGGAATCCAGAATTTTAACATGAATGCCACGCTGTGCCAAATATAAATAAGCCTTGCTGAATACTGACATTGAATCATCATATTGTGCTGATACTCCTGGTTTATACTTACTGGGAGTAACAACACATATTTCATGATCAATATCCTCAAAAAATGAATTAACTGTCTCTTTTAGTTCATCATCATGGAACTTATCAGGCCAGAATACTGTTTCAACATGCTTTGGAGAATCATCATTGGAAACTTGCCGTTCAATTTCAGCAAACGCTTCCCTGAGTAGTTTGAGCTCATTGAGTGCTTTTTCTTCTCTTCTTTTATACATAACTTCAAAAGCAATTTTCGTATCAACAGTCCTGTATTTTCGTGGTCTTGAAGGTTTTATCTCCACAATGCCATACTTGTTCAGATTCGTCAAAACCTCATAGATCTTTCCAATGGGAACTCGTGATAACTGTGATAATTTACTTGCTTCCAGCTCTCCTTTTTTCAAAAGCGTCCAGTAAACGGTTCTTTCATATTTGTTTAAACCGATATTTGCAAGTACCTTTTCATCCATCTTTTCACTACTTTTTAGTTTATCGTAAAGTAAAACTGTTATCTATTCTGCGTGGTATTAAGAATCACTGCTTGAACATATAAATTTGTAAGTATCAATGCAATTATCAAAAAATCATATTGAATTTATTGCATATTTATATCAAGTAAAATAAATGATGAATATAGGTGCAAAAATGGAATCTGCAATTTTTGAGATATTTGATGGCCTACCCAGACAGGGTCCAGGTAGTAACGAATGTAGTGAAAAAGCATTCAATATGCTTTCTTCCCTTCCTGCAGGCATTAAGATCCTTGATATTGGATGCGGTGTAGGTATGCAGACAATACACCTTGCTAGTATCTGCAAGGACTGTCATATCACTGCAACTGACATTTATCAGCCTTTTCTGGATAAACTGATGGAAAATGCAGCTAAAAAAGGCCTTGATGACAGGATAAGCACAGTTTGTGCTTCCATGGATGACCTGCCTTTTGAAGCAGGGGAATTCGACGTGATCTGGGCAGAAGGCTCAATCTTTATCCTTGGTTTTGAAAAGGGGATCAGCTACTGGAAACAGTTCCTTAAAAGTGGCGGCTATATGGCAGTGACAGAGAACACATGGTTCACAGACGAACCTTCTCCGGAAGTTGTTGAATTCTGGCAGGAAATATATCCTGGTATAATGAACATACCTGACACTGAAAAAGTTATCACAGCAGTAGGATATGATATCATTGATCACTTTAAACTGCCAGTTTCTGTCTGGTACGAGTTTTATGACAATCTGGAAAAAAGAGTTGATGAAATCAGCGATAAGTACAAAGGAAACACTGAGGCAGAAATGATACTAGAGTTTAACAGAAGGGAGATAAAACTTTACAGAGAACTCCCGGATGAATATGGTTATGCATTCTACATTTTTCAGAAGAACAAACTCTAATAGCGTATATGTGGAGTGACTTGCTCATAAAAAGCAGGTCATATCCGAATACAAATCATTTTTGAAATAAACACATTTTCGTTTTAAACTGTCTCCCAAATATCCAATCTTTCCCTGACATGGGCACTCAAGCTGAACTATTAATTCAGCATTCACTACAAACACACAGAATATATCTTTCACTCCCTCCAATGCTCCGGCTTATTCAAAGCATCCGCACAAACAACTCTTCCCTTAATTCCATCAACAGATCCTGAGCTTAAAGGATATATCATCCATGCACCTGCATGCTCTTCGGGAATTGGATAAGGCGCTGCAAAACCCATACATCCGGCATTCTGCTTAAATCCATATTTTGGATAATAACTTTCATGACCGAGAACAAATATCATTTCAGCACCAATTTCTTTCAATTTCTTTACACCTTCATTAATTAACGTCCCACCTATTCCTTGTTTTTGATGTTGTGGTTTTATTGCAAGAGGTGCAAGAAGGTATATTAACGGAGATGTTTTTCCATTTAAAGTTGCTTTTGTGAATAAAATATGTCCAACTGCTTCATTGTTCTTGAAAGCCAACAACGATAAAACTGGTGCTGCGCTTTTGTCTTCAAGAAGTTCAGATACTAAGATTGCCTCCTTCTCATAACCGAATGCTTCTTTTTCTACGCGCATTACATCATCAAAATCCGATTCTTTTGCTTCCCTAATATGGATATCTTCTTTCATTTTTATCATTAGAAATTAATGCATGATTCATTTAAAGGCTTTCCAACCTTTCTCCAACATGAGTATTCATAATAAATCTTTAATCAGCTTCAGTATCCTGTTCCAAATAAAAAATAGCACTTCGATGCATAATTTTACTTTTTCAAACCCCAAAATTCCCAACTATTTTTCTATACGCTTCCTTCGATTGTTGAACCTTGTTAAGATTATGAGC
Organism: uncultured Methanolobus sp.; assembly: GCF_963665675.1. Taxonomy (NCBI): domain Archaea; kingdom Methanobacteriati; phylum Methanobacteriota; class Methanomicrobia; order Methanosarcinales; family Methanosarcinaceae; genus Methanolobus; species uncultured Methanolobus sp. Next base: position 2,916,933 of record NZ_OY762426.1, read on the forward strand.
ACTTCCAACAGTTGCAGGTGCTCTACCTTGTATGAAATCAGCCAAACCCTCAGTCACTCCTTCTTTAATCATCAAGTTAAGATGCCACTTGCGAATGGTCTTTGCACATATACGGTTATACCTGATTATTTTAGCGTAGTAATCATATCCATTGACTATCGATGCTTTTCAGTGTAGTAATGAAAGAAGCAGGGAAGTATATCTGAAAGGTATTCTTTTAATCTCTCTTTGTAGTCTTAGAAACGTCTTTAGCATTCAACCAATCCTTGAAAGATTCATGATGGTGGGTCCATAGATCGTTCAATAAAACAGCTTGCAAAGTCTCCGTGTCATACGGTGGCTCTTGGCCTTGATATTCGGGAGTACGTCCCCAGGAAACGCCATCCTGCAACCCCTTTATCCGACAGGAGTCATGAGTTCGAATCTCATCGGGCCCACCACTAATCTTCTTTTCTACTGATCTTGATTCTAAGTTCCTAGAGGTTTCCTTTTAGTCAATATCACACGTGGTTATCTGAGGCGGTAGTTATAGGACACATACAGAAGTCAGCAAATGTCCATTTTACATTTGATATTTGTTTCAATCATGATTCTTTGAATAAAACGAAGTCTGACAGTTTTCAATCCCTGACAAAGAGAATGTATTCTCTTTTAACCCAAAACTTTTATTTTTTGTCGAATACAACATTACTGAGAACGCTTTTATTACTTTTGAATGTCAACGTGGAGATGTGCATCCTAGCATGGAAACCGTGTTACTTAGCAACCCTTTGGCATTCTCCTGATCAATAATCCTACAGGAAATCCCCAATTTCCCATACATGGAAGCCTTCTTTTTCAAGTGATCCACGACCTTCTATTTTTCGGGCAGCTATCCCTAGCCTGATGTCCATCCCGGAAATTTCTTCAATTAGTTTGATCAATTCTGTCTTCTTAACCTTTCTTTTGCCGGTTATTATCAGAAAGGATGGTTGGCTTTTGTCGAGGAGGGACATGGGGAAGAGTTCCTTCTCCCGATTGTAGAATTACATAATGGTTCTTTTTGTAACATTATATTAATCGTTGCACTTAATGCCAAAAAAGGAATTTGATGTGGCAAAGGAGTTAATCAAAAATAAAATCTCAAATGAAATTTAGGTTTCTGCTTCCCATATTGTCCAAAGGAGGTCATTCATACCAGATATAAAAACATTAAAGCTTTGAGAGTTATTTTTTTCTAAATTAAGATGCTGGGATATTTTTCGCGCGCCATCTATTTTTCTATACCCCGTATGAATTCGGCTAAGCTCTTCAGAAGGTTTCAAAATATTATCTGGATTTTTAAACTTATGGCAGTAGCTTTTAGGTATTGATACTTGCAGCCCTTTTGTAACTGCATCCAAATCTCCTAAAAACCAAGATTCAAGTTCTCTACAGACAATTCTAACAAGTGTATCAGGTCTTCCTGCATCAGCACTTAGCTTTACAAGATTTTCTTTGACCTTAATGCAATCACAATTATCCTGATCTCTTAAGACAATAAACTTGTATTTCATTCCCTCATAGTCTTTCCAGGCACGAAGTTTTCGAGGTATGGACCTCTCCAAATCTTGTTTTCCTTCATGTGGTATGATTATGAAAGTAACTTCACCAGATTCAAGTTTTTCGGAAGGGATTAGCTTTGGAACAATTATATTAAGGCATTGTTCCATAGATGATTCTTCCGTCATGAAAACTAACTGCATCATCGCAGATTTGCTCCATTAAACAGTTTTTGTTTCCACAAATAACCGGGTTTATCACCTTCCCTGACAAGCGCCTCTAGTTCAGGGTGATCATTTCCATGATGTACTCTCGAAAAGCCATCATTTTTTTCCAGCCAGAATAATTCATCAAGGTTTATACCATTTAAAAAATCAGGAGAATGTGTAGATACGAAGATTTGCCCGCCTCTTTCACCATAGCTGCGGAATTCCTCTGCCAATTCAATCATCAATTCTGGATAAAGTTGATTTTCAGGCTCTTCAACACAAAGTAGATTATGAGGTTTCGGATCATATAGCAAAATTAAATATGCAAACATTTTGATTGTTCCATCGGAAACATAACGGGCAACAAAGGGGTCTTTAAATGACCCATCTTGGAACCTTAGAACGATTCGACCGTCTTCAGTGAGCTTTGGATCAACAACTTCAATTCCTGGCACTCGAGAAGCCATCATTTCAATAATTTTGCTAAATAACTCTGGATGATGTTCGTAAATAAATTTTGTTACCAACGCAAGATTATCGCCTTCTTCTGACAAATGTTCAGCATATCCATCATCCTGTACTTTTCTCGCTGCATTAATATGAAAATCAGATACATGCCAGTTTTCTATCATTTTTCTAAAGGCACTAGCTGTTTTAAAGCGCTGAAATTGACCAATTCCTTTTATTGCAAGAATATCAGAAGATTCTAATTCTTGATCTTCTCTTTGCATCTGAACAGTTGTTTTACTTGTGTAGTCTTCTTCATTCGTAATGGCTTTTCCTTTGCCTTTACTGAAATCAAGGAAGTGCCAAGGAGAACCTTTACTTCCTCTTCTAAATTTCAAAATTTCACGATCGATAATAGGAATTGAGTCTTCGACACTTATTGATAAAAAGTAAGTTGCTAATCTGCCAGATGGTTCTCTAAATTTGATTTCAAATTCAATTGGACCATCTGAGCCTCTACTCACCACTTCCTTGAATCCACCTCTTCGATTCAAAGCAACGCTTACATTATGAATCAAGGAATCTTTAAGAAACCCAAAGATATCAAAAAAAGTAGTCTTACCACTTCCATTTGCCCCAACAAGAACACACATGTTTCCAATATCTTCGAAGTGAGCATCTTTAAAAACTTTATAGTTTTTTATGTGCATTTGTTCAATTTTCATTGTGTCCAGCTTAATCACCACGTAAGTATTGTGAATTTGAGATGAAGCATATCAAATAAATAGAGAATAACACATTGAACATTATTATATTTGATACTATTTGTATCCTCAAGTATTTTCATGTTGCTAATACTGAAGTAACCACAATTCAAAGAGAAAATCAAAAAAACAAATTCAAAGTCGTATGCCATCAGGCACACGACATTACTTCTCAATAACCTTCCTATACATCCTTGCCTGGAAGCCATGATACTTTGCAAACCCTTCAGCATCCTTCTGGTCAATGGTAGCACTGTCAAAGGACACAAGATCTTCTGAGTAGAGTGCATACGGGGATGTACGTGCAAGAATGATAACACTGCCCTTGTGCAGTTTCACGGTCACAGTACCACTAACACGCTGCTGTGTCTTGTTAATGAAAGCATTAAGGTCTGCGTAGAGTGGCTCATCCACAAGACCATAGTAGGCAAGTTCTGACCACTGCTCGTCCACATTCTTCTTGAACTTCAGCTCAGCTCTTGTGAGCACAAGCTTCTCAAGGTCCTTGTGGGCTGTGAGTAGTACAGTGGCTGCAGGGTGCTCGTAGTTCTCACGTGCTTTAAGTCCGAGAACACGATCCTCTATCATGTCAGTTCTGCCGACACCATGGGAACCTGCTATCTCATTGAGCTTGATGATAAGGTCAACACCGTTCATATCCTCACCGTCAAGTGAAACTGGAACACCGTTCTCAAAGCCGATCACAAGTGTCTGGCCTTCAGGAGCTGCTTCAGGGGAAACTGTCCACTGGTAGATCTCCTCTGGTGGGATAAATCCAGGGTCTTCAAGCTTGCCACCTTCGATACTGCGGCTCCATATGTTTTCGTCAACACTCCATGGTTTTGCTGTTGTGACACCTACTGGTATGCCGTGTTTCTTAGCATACTCTATTTCCCAGTCGCGGGTGAGGTTCATGTCTCTCATTGGTGCAATGACATCCATGTCGGTAAGGCGGAAAACTGCCTCGAAACGGAGCTGATCGTTGCCCTTTCCGGTACAACCATGTGCAAGTGCAACAGCACCTTCCTGCTCTGCGATCTCAACTACCTTCTTAGCGATAAGTGGACGTGCGATGGATGTACCCATTACGTATCCTTCATAGTCGCCATTGGCTTTGATAAGAGGGAAGATGTAATCGTTAACGAACTCTTCACGTACATCAAGTGTGAAGTGCTTGTCACTGATCTTCTGTGCCTTTTCTGTAGCCTGTTTGACATCATCCTCAGGCTGTCCCACATCTACGGCAACTGTGATAACCTCATCGTAGCCGTATTCCTCTTTGATAAGCGGGATGCACACTGAAGTGTCAAGTCCGCCTGAATAAGCAAGTACTACTTTCTTTGTCATAATTATCTGACCTTTGTAATCCTAAAAATAATAAGAGACCCGGGAATCTAAAAACTCAGGCCATCTCCCTGTGATATTCATTTATTGATTTTACTTCGCCTTCACCCTGCTTCATGGAAACAATTGCGTTAGATGCTGCAATTGCTGCCTGGATCGTGGTGATATAAGGCACCTTAAAGTCAACTGCTGCACGGCGAATCCTTGAACCATCCTCACGTGAGAGTTTATCCTCCGGAGTGTTGATGACAAGGTCAACTTCGTATCTGCGCATCATGTCAATGACATTCGGGCTGCCATCATGTACTTTCTTGACGATTCCCATTTCAATTCCATGTTCAGAAAGGAAATCAGCCGTACCTTTTGTACCAAGAAGTTCGATGCCTGCACTCACAAGTTTTTGTGCCACATCAAGAAGTTCATCCCTGTCCTCATCTTTTACTGAAACAAAGACCTTTCCCGTAAGTGGCAGAAGGTTGTCAGCACTGAGCTGTGCCTTGAAGAATGCCCTTCCGTAATCGGAATCCACACCCATTACTTCTCCGGTACTCTTCATCTCAGGACCAAGAAGCGGGTCTGCTCCAGGAAGCTTGTCAAATGGCAGAAGAACTTCCTTAACTGAAACATGCTTGACCTTTGGTTCATCACATGTTGAGTATCCCTGCTCTTCAAGAGTTTCTCCCATTATCACACGGGCTGCAATCTTTGCCAGTGGCAGCCCGACAGCCTTGGATACAAATGGAATTGTTCTGCTTGAACGTGGATTTGCTTCAAGGACATATATCTTGTCCCCTCTCTTTGCCATCTGGATATTTACAAGACCTTTTACATTAAGTGCAAGAGCTATCTTGCGGGTATAATCACGTACGGTTTCAAGTACTTCCTCTGAAAGTGACTGTGGAGGGATAACACATGCAGAGTCACCTGAGTGAACACCTGCTTCCTCGATGTGTTCCATGATAGCTCCAATGAGCACATCCTTTCCATCACATACTGCATCAACATCGATCTCAACTGCTCCCTCAAGGAAGTCATCAATAAGGATCGGATGTTCAGGTGAAACCTTTACAGCCTCACGCATATATCTCTCAAGATCGGTCTGGTCGTAAACAATTTCCATTGCACGTCCGCCAAGAACGTATGAAGGACGTACAAGTACCGGATAACCAATTCTTGTAGCAATCTCAATTGCCTGATCCTGTGAGGTTGCATAACCTGCATCCGGCTGGTTGATTCCCAATTTGCTCATCCTGAGGTTGAACTTCTCACGGTCCTCCGCAACATCAATATCTTCCGGTGATGTTCCAAGGATCACAGTCTTAAGGTCAGTGCGCCTCTTGAGTTCCCTTTCAAGTGGAAGTGCAAGGTTAACTGAGGTCTGTCCTCCGAACTGCACAAGCACAGCATCAGGGTCCTCCTTCTCTATGACATTCATCACGTCTTCTAGTGTGAGTGGCTCAAAGAAGAGCTTGTCTGATGTATCGTAGTCAGTGGATACAGTCTCAGGGTTGTTGTTAATAATGTGAGCCTCTATTCCTGCCTCACGGATAGCAGCCACTGCATGTACGGTACAGTAGTCAAACTCAATTCCCTGCCCGATACGTATAGGGCCGGAACCAAGGATTACTATCTTCTTGCGGTCAGAAGGATCAGCTTCACACATCTGCTCGTAACATGAGTAATAATAAGGAGTTTCCGCAGCAAACTCTGCTGCACAGGTATCCACCATCTTATATGTGGAAGTAATTCCTGCAGCACGCCTCTGGTCATTGACTTCCTCACGGGTCTTACCTGTGAGTTCTGCAATGCGTGCATCAGTAAATCCGGTCTGTTTTGCTTCACGCAGCAGGTCACCGGATATTGCTCCTGAGAATCCTTCTTCCCTGACCATATCTTCCATGTCAATGATATTCTTGAGCTTCTTAATGAAGAAGATATCAATACCGGTCAGCTCTGAAACATCCTCAATTGAAAATCCGTTGCATAATGCATGGTACATTACAAAGAGACGCTCACTTGTAGGAGTTTTAAGCAGCATCTTAACTTCGTTCTCAGACCATTCTTCTGTACCAAAGTCCATATTGATGTCAAGGGAACGCACTGCTTTTAGAAGAGATTCCTCGATTGTACGACCAATTGCCATTACCTCTCCGGTACTCTTCATGGCTGTTGTCAGTGTCTTGTCTGCATTGACAAACTTGTCAAATGGCCATCTTGGGATCTTGGTAACAATGTAATCAATGGTAGGCTCAAATGATGCAGGCGTCTTCTTTGTGACATCGTTAAGGATCTCATCAAGTGCCATTCCGATTGCGATCTTTGCTGTAACCTTGGCGATCGGATAACCAGTTGCCTTTGATGCAAGGGCTGATGACCGTGAAACACGTGGGTTTACTTCAACAATACGGTAGTCGCCGTCCTTTGCAGCGAACTGGATGTTACATCCACCTTCGATACCGAAAGTCCTGATAATCTTGATAGCAGCGGTCCTGAGCATCTGGTGCTCTTCATCATTGAGGGTCTGTGATGGTGTAACTACAATGGACTCACCTGTGTGAACACCCATTGGGTCCAGGTTTTCCATGTTACAGATTACAATACAGGTGTCATTTGCATCACGCATTACCTCATACTCGAATTCCTTCCAGCCCAGTACGCTTTCCTCAATAAGTACCTGGTTGATACGGCTTCGGCGAAGTCCCCTTTCTGTGATCTCAAGGAGCTCTTCTTTTGTATGTGCAATTCCGCCACCAGCACCACCAAGGGTGTATGCCGGGCGGATGATAAGTGGTAAACCTAGCTCGTCAATAAGCTCTTCTGCTTCCTTGAGTGTTGAAATTGCCTTGCTGCGTGGGACTTTTTCACCAATGCTCTCCATGGTCTGCTTGAACAGTTCACGGTCTTCGGTGTTCTTGATTGCTTCAAGATTTGTTCCAAGGAGTTTGACATTATATTTCTCAAGGATTCCTGCTTCGGCAAGTTCACTGGTAATGTTAAGACCTGTCTGACCTCCAATACCTGCAATGAGGCCGTCCGGTCTTTCCTTGGCAATGATCCTCTCCACAGCTTTCACTTCAAGAGGCTCGATGTAAACAGCATCTGCCATTTCAGGGTCGGTCATGATAGTTGCAGGGTTTGAGTTCACAAGTACAACTTCCAGACCCTCTTCCTTAAGGGACTTGCATGCCTGGCTTCCTGAGAAGTCGAACTCTGCTGCCTGTCCGATCATAATTGGTCCTGAACCGATCAGGAGTATTTTCTTAATGTCGTCACGTTTTGGCATTATTTCTTGCCTCCTGCGAGTTTGAGAACCTTTTCAAAGAAGATCTTTTCAGAATCCATCGGACCAGGATGTGCATCAGGGTGATATTGCACACTGAACATGTCCAGGTATTTATGTGCTATACCTTCCACTGTTTTATCATTGGTATTATACTGCGTAACAGCCACTTCAGCCTCTTCAAAGGAGTCGCCATCAACTGTAAAACCGTGGTTCTGTGATGTGATGTGTACAATTCCTGTCTCAAGGTCCTTTACAGGCTGGTTTGCTCCCCTGTGCCCGAACTTCAGTTTGTATGTCTCTGCACCAAGTGCAAGGGACATGATCTGGTGACCAAGGCAGATTCCTACAATTGGTAATTCACCTGTGAAGTGTTTCACTGCTGAAATTGCATCCTGTGCCTGCAATGGGTCTCCTGGTCCGTTTGATATGAACAGGAGGTCAGGGTCATAGGATTCTATGGTTGAAATGGACGAGTTTCCTGGTACTACAGTTACATCCATACCCCTTGCCAGCAGACTCCTTTCAATACTGAGCTTACGACCGCAGTCTACAAGCACAACATTAAGTGGATTGTGAGGGTCTCTGCAAGAGCTTTCAAGTTTGAAAGGCTCAGGACAGGTTACCTGTGAAATAAAGTCAATATCAGAAATACTCTTTTGTGCACGGGCAAGTCTTACTGCCTCCTCACCGTCATCACTGCCATTGATGAGGGCTGCACGCATAGTTCCATGTTCACGTGTTTTAATAGTAAGCATACGTGTGTCCACGCCTGCAATGCCGGGCTTGCCTTCGTCCTCCATAAGCTCGTAAATGGTCTTCTTTCCTAAGTGGTGAGATGGCTTGGGACATGCCTCCCTGACCACAAGACCTTCAGCCTTAACAGCATCGGATTCCATACAGTTGCCACTGACACCGTAATTGCCGATGAGAGGATAAGTAAACATAAGGATCTGGCCTTTATATGAAGGGTCTGTAAGTGCCTCCTCATAGCCAGTATATTGAGTTGTGAAAACAAGTTCGCCGGAAACGATACCTTCGGCACCAAAGCCGGTGCCTTTTATAATTGTCCCATCTTCTAATCCTAATACTGCATTCATCTTTTGAACCTGCGAATACATGTAAAGAATAGGCTATAAGCGTTGCGATGGCCTTTATATTTTTTGCAGAGAGTAATCCCGGGAGGAAAAGGATTATGAGATCTTACGCAGGAATGTACCCACGATCATAACAACGAACAGGAATGATCCCAAAAGAACTAAACCTATGAACTTTCCGGGGTTGTTTGCAGCATAATCACGCAGTTTGAGAACATACTCACTATTGATCACCTTTTCACTGATCTCCCGGGTATCTTCAATTTCCTCAAGCTCGATATTGGCATTCTCAACTGTCATGACCCAGATGTTGAACTCCCCGTCCCTGTTGGATGTATAGGCTATTTTGCTCCCATCCGGGCTCCACACAGGTGTTTTTTCATCGGAAGGATCACTGGTGAGTTTCATGTGTGAACTTCCATCGGAACTCAATATCCAGAGGTCATAATCACCGCCAACATTAGATGAATACACAATGGAATTTCCATCGGGACTGTAGGATGGTTCTATATTACTATATGTGTCACTTGTGAGTTGGACAGGTCTTACAGCATTTACACCGATGATAAAAATATCTCCCATCGCGGAATAAACTATAGTGTTCCCATCCGGGCTCCATGCGGGCGAACTTTCATCCCCCTGCGCATCAGTAAGCCTTTCATTATCTGACCCGTTAGTTGACATTGTCCATATGTCATAGTTTCCGGATGCTCTTGAAACATATACCAGCCTGTTTCCATCCGGACTCACTGCAGGATTTCGGGAATCAGCATTTTCAGTTAGTTTTACACCATCACTGCCGTCACTGTTCATAACATGAATACTGATGTAACGTGCGGAAAATGCTTTTTTGCTCTCGGCTGCAAAATAGATCTTAGACCCATCTTCATTAAAGACCGGTTCTCCTTCCCATGCCATACCATCATAGAGTTTTTTCTGCCCGGAACCGTCACTGTTCATGATCCATATGGCCTGGTTGGCAGCATATACAATTTTTTTGCCATCCGGACTCCATGAAGGATGGTTGGCATTGGATGTATTTGTAAGTTTCACATCACTTTCAACAACAGGAGCTGCTGATGCATAGGAGATGAATAATATCAAAAATGAGAGCAGGAAAAAGTTTCTGCATTTTTTGCCTGCAATTTCCCTGCTTATTAAATCCTTTGAATGAATTGTAAAGTGTGGCCACATCAGAAATATATTATGCGTTTATGTGTTCATTAACTTTTTGTTTTAATATTTCACTCAAAGTCTTGCCGTCTACCTTTCCTCTCACTTCTTTCATGACGACCCCCATAAGAGGACCAACTGCCGCCATGCCTTTTTCTTTCACAAAATCCTGGCGTTCTTTGATCACAGACTCGACCATACTCTCAACATCAGAAAGGTCAATGCTGCCAAGTCCTAATTTCTCAGCTGCATCCTTTGCACAGAGTTCTGGTTCGCATGCAAGTGCACGGAGCAAGCCATCTATGGCTTCTTTTGCTGCTCCACCCTCTGCTATCAGGGTGCAGACGTCAATGAAGTGTTTGTCATCAAGATTATCGATTTCAACGCCATCACGTTTCAGTTCAGGTAGTGTTCCGGTCAGAGTTCTGACAACGAGTGTCGCACTGACATTCTCATTATCACCGAGCATATCCATTATCTCTTCAAAGAGTGGCAGGTATATGGAATAAACGATCTTCTCTGCAAGTTCCCTGTGAAGTCCTAACTCCGACTCAAAACGCTTTGCACGTTCGGTGAGCAGTTCTGGCATCTCAATGGACTCGAAATAATCCTTTGAGATATTCACCTGTGGAACATCAGTTTCAGGATACATCCTTGCTGCTCCAGGAAGTGGCCTGAGGTAAGAGTTATTTCCATCCGGAAGTGCCCTGCGGGTTTCCTCAGGAACTCCTTCAAGTGCTTCCTTTGCACGGAGGATTACACTTTCCATGGCACCTCTTGCACGTATTTCGCGGTCAGCCACCATTACAACAGCGTCGTTCTCTTCCGCACCGAGCTCTGCACGCATTGCCTGGACTTCCTCTTCGGAAACACCGTAAGCAGGAAGTTCGTCTGTATGGAAGATTCCTCCGACACCTGATGTCTTTGCACGGTCTGAGAATTCAGTACCAAGACGTCTTCCAGGTTGTACTTCCCTGCCGACAAAACCATCGAAACCACGAAGCAGGACAGCGTAGACCTTGCCTTTCTTGATCGTATTCCTGATTACTTTGGATTTTGTTTCCCTGAAAATATCGGTTACATCAAAAATAGTGTCACAAACGGATGCATTGCGCTCAAGCAACTCATCTCTCATTTCAATAAGGTTGACCTGACGCTCCACCTCACGCTCTACAATGGTCTCTATCATATCGAGTGCCTGCACACCTTTCAGTTCTACACGTGCACCCTTTGCGATTGAAATATTGACATCCTGACGTATGGTCCCAAGTCCACGCTTTACTTTTCCTGTGGAACGAAGCAGCATACCGATCTGCTGTGCAGTTTCCTTTGCGTGTTGTGGCGAGATTATATCAGGATCGGTTCCGATTTCAACAAGTGGTATACCAAGGCGGTCAAGAGAATATATTATGGAATCTCCCTGGTCTTCGATCTTCTGGCATGCCTCTTCCTCAAGACAGAGTACACCTACACCAACAGGGCCTGCTGAGGTGTCAAGATGACCGTCCTTTGCAAGGAATGCTGTTCTCTGGAATCCGGATGTGTTGGAACCGTCAACTACGATCTTACGCATCATGTGAACCTGGTCCACAGGAACCATGTTCAACAGTTTTGTGATACTCAGAGCAATGTCAAGAGCTTCCTTGTTAACTTCTGTAGGAGGTTCATCATCATTCTCTACAAGACATGTCGTGTCGTATGCCTTATAGATATATTTACGTCTGAGCTTGGACTGTTCAAGAGCAGCCCTGTCAGTTTCTCCCATTTCACTGGCTGTTGGGCGGAGATAGCGGAAGAATTCATGGTTTGATTCTTCTATGTTTCTGATCTGTGTCGGGCAATTGCAGAACAACTTACATTTAGAGTCAAGTTGCTGGTGAATTTCAAGCCCGCATTTCAGGCCAAGTTCTCTGTAATCGAATTTATCACTCATGGACGATCTCACCAAATTAGTTTCGCATACGTCGGTTTACACATCAAACAGCCTCAGGATGTATAAAGTTATTGTTGCAAATGATCCGTAAAGAGTTCAGTTTAACCTCTTTTTAATTTCATCACTGAGCTTTTCAGGATCATCCTTTTCAATCATCATCCGCAGTTTTACATTATCAAGCAATGGTTTTGCTTTTTCGATACGCTCTTTTGCAAGCTTGAGCAATGAACCATCAACCTGTGGAAGTTCAATTTCAATATGTTCTTTGTGAGCCTCTGGCTCAACTTCAAGCGTTCTGGAAACATCGGGATGCTTTCTTTTTCCGGTAAGCATGGAATCTATCGCATCCTTCCACTGTTCTGCCCACGGAGAATCAGGAACTGATGTATGGTTCACCTTTGTTCTGGAAACTGTCATGACATCCTTGGGACATGCATTGACACATGCACCACAATAGGTACAGTAGTCAGATTTTGCTGCTATCTTTGCACCTGCTTCCGGTACGTACCAGAGATGGGATGGGCAGACATTAAAACATCCATGGCAGCCCTGTGGGTCGCATTTGTCAACGTTGACATCGATGAGCTTTAGCTCGCCCTTAAATTGTTTTTTGATATCAACCGCATCATAAGGACAAACAACCTGACACCATGTGCAACATGTACATTTTTCATCATCTACAGTGACTTTACCTTCAATCTCAGGTGCTACTCCTCGTTTCTCACCTTTGACTTTGATGGCATCCTCTGGACAAAGGTCCTGGCAGAGCACACAGTAATCACATTTGTCCTCGTCAACCAGAAGCATATCAAATGGCTGCGGGTCAGTTGGAGTTTTCTCCTTTTCAATAAGCAGAAATGCTTCACAGAATTCAGCGCAGAGTCCACAGAAATTACACTTCTCTGTATCGATCTCAATCTCGCCTTCTGCGCCTTCTTTGAATGGTGCAATCTCCTCTTTTTTCGGGAACGTGAATTCTACCTCAATGGCTTCCTCAGGACATGCAGCTTTGCAGAGTGCACATGGAAGACATTTCTCGTTCATCCTGACATATGAATCGAATGCAGGGAACTCTTCTTCCTCAGGAAGTTCACCTTCCCCGGTCATTTTGAAAGCATGAACCGGACAAAAATTAGCACACATTGAACAGAATGTGCATTTATCAAGGTCCATCATCACAGGTGGAGCATCCAGACCTGTGGATATTTCCTGCATTGGTCCGAGTTCAAGAGCTTTGGTCGGACAGAGGTCAACACATATTCCACATCCTACACATCGTTTGTAATCGTAATCAAGGGACTTTATGGATTTGCTGCTTATCTGGCGGTAGATGAAATGTGAGCCATCCATATCCATGTCTTTCTCAACACAGAGTGAGTCCTCTTTGCACTCTTCGCTCATTGTTCACCTTCCCTGAGTTCTGAACCTATGGGTCCGATCTCTTTCAGATAGTCAACAAAGTCTTCGATGGAATTGGCAAACCTTTCACCCTCGGAAGCTGATATCCATTCAACACTGAGACGTCCTGGGTCAATTCCAACATCTGCAAGGACTTCCTTTAAGGCTTCCATCCTTTGTTTTGCGTTATAATTAGCAAAAGTGTAGTGACATTCTCCAAGACGACAACCGGCCACAAGTACACCGTCTGCTCCTCTTTCCAGTGCTTCAAGCACGAATGATGGGTCAACACGTCCCGCACACATTACACGGATAACACGTATATTGGTCGGGTATTGTATTCTTGAAGTCCCTGCAAGGTCGGCACAAGTGTAGCTGCACCAGTTGCAGAGGAAAGCAACGATTAATGGCGATTCTGATTTCACTTCGGTTGCAGCATGTATCTGAGCTACTATCTGTGCATCGGTGCTGTTTCTCATCCATATGGCGTCGGCAGGACATGATGCACTGCAGGCCCCGCATCCCATACATGAGAGTTCGTCAACCACTGCTTTGCGGTCAACCATGCTAATCTTATTGAATTTGCAGGTGTCAGCACAAATTCCACAGCCAATACATTTGTCTGTATTAACATGAGCGCTGAGTGGATCCATTTCAATCTCACCCTTTGAAAGTAATTGCATTGCTTTTGCTGCTGCTCCACTTCCCTGAGCAATGGATACCTGTATTTCCTTAGGACCGGATGCGCATCCTGCTATGAATACTCCCTTTACGTGGGAATCAACCGGTCTCATCTTCGGGTGGGCAATGGAGAAGAAGCGGTCTGCGCGTCTTGTAAGGTTCAGGACTCTTGATATCTTATCAGCATCTTTGACGTTCTCCATTCCGGTTGCAAGGACCACAAGGTCAGTGGGTTCTTCGTATAGCTCACTGCTTAATGTATCCTCATAACGCAGTTTCAGTTTTCCGTCAGACTTCTGAAGAATTTCTCCGACTTTTCCACGGACAAAATTTACTCCCATTTCCTGACTGCGGATGTAATATTCCTCGTACATTTCACCGGATGCACGGACATCGATGTAATGAATTGTAATATCAATATCAGGGTATCTTTCCTTGAGCAGTTGTGCATTCTTCATGCTTGACATACAGCATACTCTTGAACAATATGGGTTTCCAACCTGTTCGTCTCTTGAACCAACACACTGGATGAAAGATACTTTTTCAGGAACCTTGAGTGTTGAAGGTGAAAGGACCCTGCCTTTTGTTGGACCGGCAGCGTTGAGCAGGCGTTCCAGTTCCATATTTGTGATCACATCAGGGTAGATTCCGTAACCATATTCCGGCTTCCTGCTTGCATCGAAATGGCTGTAGCCGGTTGAAAGTATGATCGATCCCACGGTGAATTCGAGTTTTTCCTCTTTCTGATGATAGTCAATAGCATCAGCAGGGCAGGCCAGTTTGCAGAGTCCGCAGCCCACGCAATATTCATTGTCGATATAGACTACCTGAGGAACTGCCTGTGGTATCGGCATGTTAATTGCTTTGGTTTTTCCAAGGCCTGAGTCAAATCGGTTTGGAACATCTACCGGGCAGACACGTCCACATTCATCCACGCAGCCTTTGCATTTGTCCTCGTCAATATACCTTGGCTGTCTGGTTACTGTTACGTTGAAATTGCCTACCGGACCGCTTACTTCAGTGACTTCTGCAAGTGTTATTAGATCGATGTTCGGGTGCTGATTCACATCCGTCATCTTGGGAGCCAGCACACAGATAGAACAATCGTTGGTCGGGAATACCTCATTAAGGAGTGCCATCTTTCCGCCGATTGTGGGCTCCTTTTCTATCATTATTACATGATGGCCGGAATTTGCAAGTGTAAGAGCCGCTTCAATTCCTGCAACACCGCCACCAATTACCATTACATCTTTTTTTGCCGGGACTTTTTTAAGCTGTAATGGATCAAGCAGTTTGAGCCTGGCAATACCCATTCGGATGAGATCAAAAGCTTTCTGGGTTGCCATCTGTGGATTATTCATGTGGACCCAGGAACACTGCTCACGGATGTTGACCATTTCCAGCATGAAAGGATTGAGACCTGCTTTTTCAAGCACTCTTTTGAAGGTCTGCTCATGCAGGTGAGGAGAACAGGCTGCAACAAGGATGTGATTAAGATCAAGGTCAGTTATGTCCTGGACTATGGAGTCCTGTCCCGAATCGGAACACATGAACTGTATGTCCTTGACCAGAGCAACGTCATTTAATTCACTTACTTTATCTCTTAGTGATTCTACGTTGATGGTATGTGCGATATTCAGTCCGCAATGGCAGATATAGACTCCGATTCGCATATTGTTGGCTCCTTATAGGAGGAAATGATGACCCGGATAAAGATATAGTTTTGCATGTTCTTCACTATAGCAGTAACATCATGGATTGGCAATTTTCCACATATGGGCTGTAAACTGCCGTGACTATATAAATCAGTTTGAACCATGGCCATAATGGTTTTATTAAAACTGTACATATTCAAAGATTGTTTTACCTTCCTGTGCACAAGTGCAGGAAACAACTGGGAATAGGGGACGAATGATGTCCTCTTCCCACCTAGTTGCCTGTTTTTACTTGTTATCTTAATTGAATATGTGCAAAATTCCTGTATTCCTTATTCATACTAAATCTATACCGAATGTGAATTATTGTGACAAAAGATACGTTGTGCCTATGCAAAAGCTTTCAGTTTTGACGATGGCCATAATGGTTATATGATAATTCGGATTTCTTTGAATTGTTTGTACCCAACCAGCACAAACCTGCACGGAAATTGGGGGATTGGCGGAGGACATTTTATGTCCTCTCGTCCCCCCATTCCACATGACAGAAGTACTCCACAATAAAATTCTGTCATTATCCCTCTTTTTTTCAGTTTAATCCATGGCTAGAAAAGTTATATACTAGTTTTTTTCATCTTTTCGAATAACTAGTGAAAGCTAGTAGGAGTACAAACATGAAAAGAATAGCAATAGCATTTTTAGTTTTCTTGCTTTGCGTTTCCGTCGCAGGTGCAAGTTCGTCTGAAACAGCAATCGAAGCAGTTTCAGGCTCAGCTGGAACAATTGGTATAAGATCACTTTCTTATTATATAGATCAGGGTGACACTAATTGGCATGGTTATCCATTGTACACATCCACAACTTCAATGACAATTGATCTGAATTGGGGAGATACAAGTGATTCATTAAAACTTTATGTTTATGATCCAGATGATAACCTTGAAGGAATATATTATGATTCTGCAGATGGCCGTATTAACGGTAGAACTAAAGTGACAATATACGATTCTAATGGTCTTCAGCAAGGAACTTGGAGCCTTGCAGTGTATGGATATTCAGTAACTGGAACAGAAGACTATTCTATATGATATTCAATAGTGTTATCATATGAATAAAATAATTTTGCTTTTTCTCCTTTTTATTTTTTTGATGCCTCATTGCTATGGGAATAATAACCCAGTTGTTTTCAATAATGTATCGTCGGAATCTCATGTTTCTTATGGTGCACAGGAACTTCTATCTTTCTGGGATCTTTCATTTAAACTAAAAACAGTAGCAATAGGTTTCATCATCATGGGCCTTGGCTGGAAAATAGTCGCTCTTCTCACAGCATGGGCCAAGAAAGACCCCAATAATAAAAATCGACAGAAGATACTTCAGTTCATTGAGGAAAATCCGGGCATTACAGTCAAGACAATCGGAAATGATCTTGGCATCAAGCGTGGAACCGTGCGGTATCATGTGGACAATCTAAAGGAGGCGGGCAAGATTCTCATGTTCAGGAACGGAAACTATGTGAGCCTGTTTAAAAATGAAAGTGCTTTATGGAACAAGAATCACGGACTTATCGAACCACACCTTCCGGGCGCAACCTGCAAGAAAGTCTGCCGCATGATCTATGAGAATCCCGGAATATCCAATATGGAACTTTGTAAGAAGCTTGGACTCTCTAAGGGCACCGTAAGTTCCCACATCAAAACACTTGATGACATGAACTGTCTTGAAGTGGAAATGACTGGGAAGTTCAAAAAATATAATTTAAGGGAAGGTTACCATCCCGATGAGCTGCCCCTGTTTGAAAGGATACGCTGAAAGTGAATGTGTTTGTAGATTACTATTTTCGAAGTGATATACAAAATAATCTTAAATAGTATTTAGTCATATACTCAAGCCTCACTTGCTTGCTTACTGAAAGTACTAAGTGAGGGTGGTATAATATATGGTAAAAAATAATTTCTTTGAGAGTACAGTGGTTACGCTGGTCTGTTTTGCTGTGATTGCATCAGTTTTTGTCATTCCAGCAAGTGCAGAAACAGATCCAGGGTTCACTATCGGTTTAACAGGGGACGAAATCCTTCTTAGTCCTTCATCAGCTACAGCTACAGTAGGAGATCAACACACAGTGACAGCAACAGTTCAGGATGATGATGGAAATCCTGTTGAATCAAAGAGGGTTAACATTGACGTTAAATCCGGACCTCATGCAAGTTATGACCATGCCGGAATTACAGATGCCAATGGTCAGCTGAGTTTCACATACACCGGCACAGCTACAGGAACCGATGTAATTGTTGCAAGTTTCATGGATAATCAGGATGTTGTAATTACTTCCAATGAGGGAACCTGTATCTGGGAGGATTCTGGCAACAATAATAACAATAATGAAATTCCGGAATTCCCAACGATTGCACTTCCAATAGCTGCAATCATCGGAATTGCCTTCATCTTCAACAGAAGGAAAGAGGAGTAATAATCTCCTCTGATTTTTCTTTTTTGATAGTTTTTTAACTCATTTTGTTCCTATTTGCCTTTATTTCTTCTTTTTCCATCCTGTTTACAATAATTCTATACAGGATAAATTTATAAAGCTCAAACTCTATTTTTATACGGGTAAATGTATGGGAATGGGGAAGTGACATTCACAGTCATGGAAACATGTGTTTCTATATTGCAGACCTTTCCTCACTTAGTTAATAGGAATATTTCGTATGCAGTATCCAACTGGAAACTGTCCTCCTTATATGCAAGTATCTACAATATACTGGTATCTTAAAGATACTATAAATAGGAAGCATGGTGAATAAAATGTTCTGCTATCAATGTGAAGAAACTATGAACGGTACCGGCTGTACAAAGAACGGTGTATGTGGAAAAAAAGGAGAGGTTGCTGACCTCCAGGATGACCTTATCTACGTCCTGAAAAGTATTGCATTCTATAACTCTAAAGCAAGGGCAAACAACCTTAATGATGCAAAGACCGATAAGTTCATTCTTGACGGATTATTTGCAACTATTACAAACACAAATTTCAATAAAGCCGATATTGAAAGATTTATCAGGGAAGGATTTGAAATCAAGAATGGCATCAAGCAGAAGCTCATGGATGAAAAGGTCATCACTGAAAAATCAGGATCATCTTTCCCCGGATGGATTAAGGAAAAACTTCTTGGCGCTGCCCCAAATGCCGGTGAAGACCTGCCTGTTATGGCAAAGGTCACGCCTGCAACGCTGGCCAATATCAATACCAGTGTACTTGCCACAGAGAACGAGGACATCCGGTCTCTAAGGGAACTTTTGATATATGGTCTCAAAGGTATGGCAGCTTATGCTCACCATGCAAATGTCCTTGGTTACAAGGATGATGATGTAATGGCATTCATTGAGAAGGCACTTCTTGCCACAATGGATGATGACATGGGTGTTGACGAACTGGTCCCACTGGTTATTGAATGCGGTTCCGTTGGTGTCACAACCATGGCACTGCTTGACAAAGCAAATACCACAACGTATGGGAACCCTGAGCCAACTGCAGTCAACATTGGTGCAGGAGATAAACCAGGCATCCTCATAAGCGGGCATGACCTGCATGACCTCGAACAGCTCCTTGAGCAGACAAAAGGCACAGGTGTTGATGTTTACACTCATGGTGAAATGCTTCCTGCAAACTCTTACCCGGCTTTTAAGAAGTATGATAACTTCGTAGGTAACTACGGCGGCTCATGGTGGAGACAGAAAGAAGAGTTCGACAGGTTCAATGGCCCTATACTTATGACAACTAACTGTATCGTCCCACCTAAGGATTCATACATTAACAGGATCTACACCACCGGAATTGTCGGCTTTGACGGTGTAACACACATCAATGCCGGTGAGGACGGGGGAAAGGATTTCTCAGCTATCATAAACCAGGCAAAATCATGCAGCGCACCGCAGCAGCTGGAGGAAGGCACCATCATGGGGGGGTTTGCTCATGTATCAGCACTCTCAGTTGCAGATAAAATAGTCGAAGCTGTAAAAAGTGGCCAGATAAAGAAGTTTGTTGTTATGGCAGGATGTGACGGAAGACACAAGGAGAGAAGCTACTATACAGACTTTGCAGAAGCACTGCCCGATGACACGGTCATTCTCACAGCAGGTTGTGCAAAATACCGCTACAACAAGCTTGACCTCGGAGATATCGGCGGAATTCCAAGAGTTATTGATGCAGGCCAGTGTAATGACTCATATTCACTGGTTGTTATTGCACAGGCACTTGCAGAAGCCTTTGGTGTTGAGGATATCAACGACCTGCCGGTTGCATACAATATCGCATGGTATGAACAGAAAGCATGTCTTGTCCTGCTTGCACTGTTAAGCCTTGGTGTCAAGGACATCATGCTTGGTCCTAAACTCCCGGCATTTGTCTCACCAAATGTCCTGAATGTACTGGTTGAGAACTTTAACATCATGCCAAATTCAACAGTTGATGACGACCTAAAAGTCCTCATTTAAATCTTTTACAACCGTTCTCAGGAATGCTTATATTAAAATCCTTTATTTCTTTTTATTTCCCTCTTGATTAAGGAAGTGTATTAATGAAAATATCAAGTTACAACGATGCAGAGAAGAAAGATAACCCTCACGGAGTTACTGTTCATAAACTCTATGATACCGAACACGCACAGGTTATGCACATGCAGCTCAAACCTGGTGAAGCTCTTAAAAAGCATTCAACTCCGGTGGATGTGTTCTTCTATGTTCTGGAAGGAGAGGGTATTGTTGAGATAGGTGATGAGCAGCAGACCATCACAAAGGACATGCTGGTGGACAGTCCTGCAAAGATTCCTCACAGGCTCATTAATGAAAGTGACAGCCTTTTCCGTTTCCTTGTGGTAAAAGTACCACGCCAGACAGAACAGACAAAAATGATGTAAACCGGGAATTTCAGTTTTTCCGGTATTTTCTTTTTAATCCGGAAAGTATCCTGTTTTAATGTTTGTAAAATGATTTATCGTGAATCATGAATAACTTGAATTATCCCGAAGGGTACGGCGAAGCCGGCGTTTTCCCAGATGACTAAACAAAACAATCTGTATAATACTCTGGAATACTTTCTTCGCAGGTCTTCTGTAGCATTCTCAGCATAATTGTAACAATCTTTGCAATAATCTTCTGTA
Source organism: uncultured Methanolobus sp. (assembly GCF_963665675.1). NCBI lineage: Archaea > Methanobacteriati > Methanobacteriota > Methanomicrobia > Methanosarcinales > Methanosarcinaceae > Methanolobus > uncultured Methanolobus sp. Next base: position 2,937,591 of record NZ_OY762426.1, read on the forward strand.
CAACAGAATAGGTATCATAGGAATGTGCCGCCTTCGGCGGATGGCTACTTCATTTTTAGATTGAGGGTTGTTGTGAACATAAAAAAAGCAATGTTTGTGTCATTCAGATAAGCAGGAATTCCACGGAGCCGTTTTAATCAGCTGTCAGGTCACATTAACAGTCCAGGCAGCAAGTTTAATTTGATAGCCTGACAAGGCTCATGGAAGGTGGTGGTTGGAGGACTTAATCAGGCTATACAGGAGGCACAGTTAGATTCATTATTACTCCCCACTGTGCAATATAAATTTGCCAGTATTATATATATTTTAAAAATAGTTTAATCATATCATCTGATCAGGCATTACAAACTGCGTTTAGTCGAAGGCATTAAATAATGATATCCTGAATATACCTTGCATACTATAATTCATTCTATCGGAGACTATCTATGACAGACCTTGCACCAATAATGGAAAAGACCCACGAATGGGCAGCAAAATACGCAAAGAAAAAAGGTTTCGTTCTCAACCCTGACGAAGAAATGCTTATGATGGTCATTGAAGGTCTTTCCAAAAATAAACAGGAACATGGGAAGCAATACTGTCCATGTAGACTGAGGACCGGTGATGACACGGAAGATCGGAAGATCATCTGTCCATGTGTTTACCATGAGGGCGAGATCGAAAACGATGGAAACTGTCACTGTTCATTGTTCTTCAAAGTCTGAATTTCCTGAAAACAAATAAAAACAAACAAAAATCGTTTTTGATTAACTTAGCATAAATCAGCAAGGTGATAGGTGATAATAATGGCAAATGTAATGGAAATATACCAGTTGCTTCCCAAAACAAACTGTAAGGAATGTGGAAAAAGCACATGTATGGCATTTGCCGTGGACCTGCTGGCACGTAAGGTCAGTGTGGATGATTGTCCTCCTCTTGCAAATAATGCCAAGTACAAAGCAGGTTATGAGAAGCTCTCTGAAATGATTGCTCCCGTGAGTGGTGTAACTGATACAGGTCTTATCGTTCATGAAGACAAATGCATAGGATGTGGAAACTGTGTTGTTGCATGTCCTGTGGATGTGGCCAATGACCCGCTGGGAGCCGGTAGTGGAAAAGCACCGACGTCTGACAAAGTCATCTTTAAGGTTGAAGATGGTGTTGTCAAGGCCCGCAATGTCCAGGAATGTCGTCGTTTTGGTGAGAACAGGATTCTCTGTGTTGCCTGTCTGGATACGTGTCCGACCAAGGCCATTGAGTTCGTATGAACTCTTATTCTTCTTATTTTTTAGTGTGGTGATGATTTGAGTGAATATTATGTTTGTACGGGCTGTGCCCTTCTTTGTGATGACATAGAAGTTGAAACCGAAAATGATAAAGTGAAGACTGTCCATGCTGCATGCCGCAAAGGTGTTGCACGCATGAAAGGTTGCAGTGATCCTCTGGAATGTACCGTGGATGGTGAAAAGACCGATGTGGATTCTGCCATTGCAAAAGCCGCTGACATCCTGAGGGAAGCTGAGAAACCATTGATATTCGGTCATGGTAACTCAAGCTCAGAAGCCCAGAAAATGTCTATCAGTCTTGCAAAGAAAACTGGTGCATATCTGGATGATACCTCTTCCTTCTGTCAGGGACCGGTGATAGAGGCGATACTTCAGGACAAACTCAGGACATGCACACTGGATGATATCAGGCACAAAGCTGATGTTATTATTTTCTGGGGTGCTGATCCTTCAAATTCACACCCACGCCACCTTTCAAGATATTCTTATTTCCCAAGAGGCAAGGAGCGCCAGAGGGGATGGGAAGAGAACAGGACTGCCATTTGTGTCGATGTCAGGAAATCCGAGACTGCCGTAATCTGCGGTGACACTCGCTTCTACCAGATACCAATGGGTGGCGATGCAGAGTTTATGGACGCACTGGTAAGTGCCCTCTCCAGTAAAGTTCCAAAGACATCATTCGGATTTGATGCAAAGAGTATACTGGAACTTGCAAATGTGCTGAAAAAGGCAAAGTTCGGTGCAATCTGTGTTGGTCTTGGGCTTATATATTCCCTTGAGGACCTTGACCCGCTGTCCAGGTTAATGGACAAACTTAACGAAGTTTCAGATTTCAATCTCATGCCAATGGTTGGTCAGTACAATATGAGAGGTTTTAACCATAATCTTTACGAGGAAACGGGATACATCAACCGTGTGAAGTTCAATCCGCAAACCGGCGAAGCAGAACACGGACCCGGGTTTTCAGTTGTGGAAGCCCTCAGGAATAAAACCGTTGACGCTGCACTTGTCATTGGCTCCGATCCGTTGTCAAGTCTTCCTCTATCCGTTTCACGATATCTTGCAGATATCCCATTGATTACTATTGACCCATGCAGGAATCTCACATCTTCCATGTCGAAGGTGACAATCCCATGTGCTCTTGGAGGCGTGGAATCCGGTGGGACTGCTGTTCGAATGGATGGTGTTGAGATAGAGCTTAAGAAGATACTTGATACTGAAAATCTCCCGGATGCTGAGATTCTTAAGAAAATCACGGAGGCGATCTGATGGGATTCGGACAATTCCTTGCAGCACCTGAGATAAAACTGAAGATTGTTACATACAGAGATGTGTTCCAGAATACAGCACAGGAAACTTCCCGTTTCGGAGAGGAATATGAGAAATATTCAGCTGTTATAAAATTGGACTTAAAGGACATTGCAAAACTCACAATAAAAGACGGTGACACTGTGATCGTGAAAAACAGCTCAGGAAAAGTTGTTGTCACAGCCATGAAGTCGGATTATGAGCAGTCACATTCAGGAATTGCTTACATGGTCAACAGTCCATGGTCTAATTCTCTTGTGCCTGATGAGACGGGAGGCACCGGAGTTCCTAAGTTCAAGAATTTTGAAGTTACAGTTCAGGGTGCCAAGGGAGAAAAGGTTACGGGGATCAGTGAGTTATTCTGATAAGCAATTTTAAAATTGGAAGAGGGTTCTGATATTTCGGCTCTGTAGAAATCCTGTCATTCAAACTTTAAAGGTAAGCATGTCGGTTTTGTCAGATTGATATGATCTATCGAAGGTCATGTGTAACTTGACCAAAACCGAAGGGTACGGCGAAGCTGGCGTTTTCCCACAAAAAGAAGTAAAATTCTTTACATAACTACAATAGTGTTTGGAAATATCTTCTGTGCAGAGGCATTGAATGCGCCGCCTTTGGCGGATGGTCATTTTGTTTTTAGTTTGCAGATTATTTTTGTGAAATGAAAAAGAACAACGTTTGTAGCATTCATATTAACAGGAATGCTACATAGCCAATATTTCAGAACCTAACATGCTTATTCAAAAAATATAAAATTATTTTTTTGTTTGTCTTGCGCAGAATAGTCCTATCATGGCGATTGCTTCAAACAATGTGAAACCGGGAGTCTTGCCGATGGCTTCTCCGTTATCAACGCTGTCACTGCCAAAACCACCGTCGTATATTGCAAGCGGCAGGTAGTCCCTATTATCCAATGCGATTTTGTAAGTCTTATCACATATGCCATCCATGTTTGCATCGGTATTACTGGACTCGCTGAATCCCTTGCCGTTTGGTGTAAGCCACAAATTACCTCCCATGGAAGAGCCGCCGTTTATGTTCACACCTGCCTGCTGTGTGATGTTCCATCTATTATCAATATTTCCAGCAAAGATACTTGTTCTAATTTCAGTATTATTAGTATTGTTGAAGAGATTGTTGTAGATGAGATTGTAGTCAGAAGAATACATCCAGATGCCGCAGTATTTATTGTTCGAAATCACATTGCCGGTTACGGTGTTATAGTTTGAAGAAGACAGAGAGGTTCCATCGTATTTATTGTTCAAAATCACATTGCCGGTTACAGTGTTATAGTTGGAAGAAAACAAAGAAATTCCTTCTGAATTATTTTTTGACGCCATGTTTCCGTCTACAGTGTTGTAGTTTGAAGAATGCAGATTGATTCCTGCATAATTATTGTTAGAAAGTATGTTGTCGTTTACAGCGGTGTGGTTTGAAGAAAGAATAGAGATTCCATGACATTCATTGTCTGACACCATGTTGCCGGCTACAGTGCTGTTGTTGGAATCCCACAGGTAGATCCCTTCCTCTTTATTATTCGAAACCATGTTGTCAGCTACAGTATTGATGTTGCTGGAAGACCACAGGTAAATCCCATAATTGTTGTTCGATGCCGTGTTATTTCTTATCGCGTTATTGCTGCTGGAATGAAACAAATATATCCCATAATTGTTGCCCGATGCCGTGTTGTTGTTTATCGTGTTATTGTTGCTGGAATTATACAGAGATATTCCCTGGTCTTCACTTCTTGACACTGTGTTGTTGCTTATCTTATTGTTGCATGAAGATCGCAGATAGATGCCGATGTCGCTGTTCGATGCTGTGTTGTTGCTCAGCATATTGATGCTACTGGAAGTTAAGTGAATACCGTAGCTGGAATTGCTCAAAGCATTATTGTTTATCTTATTGTTGCCGGAGGCTGCCAGAAAGATGCCGCAGTAATTGTTTAACGCTTTGTTGTTGCTTATCTCATTGTTATTGCTGAAAGAATACAGACCAATACCGAAATTACATTCTGACACATCGTTACCGGTCAGGTGGTTGTTATTGGAGGAACTCAGCTTGATGTTGCACCTGGGCCAGGTATTGCCCGAGAAAGTATTGTAACTTAGCGTGCTGTTGCTGGAAGAAGATAAATAGATGCATGCTGCATCAAAACCTCTGGCACCATTCACATTAAATCCGCTAATAGTCACATGATCAGCAGTGACATTGAAAACATGGTCTGCTTCAACTGCAGCAGTGACATTTGTAAAAGCAGCTCCTTCTGTTGACACGATGGTCAGTTGTTTGTCCACATCCACATTTTCATAGTATGTGCCGGGATGGACAATTATTGTGTCACCGGAACTGGAGGCATTGACAGCATCCTGTATTGTGATGTAGTCTGCATCACTGCTGTTGCCCACAGTAATTGTTGCTGCATTCACAATAGCAACGGTACCTAACATTAAAATTACAAAGACGATACTAATAGTATGCAAACTGAACAAAATCCTTTTCATTTTTTACCTCAATCTTAACTTACTTAATAAAAAAGCAAAAATAATATAAAATTATTGCTCATGCTTATCTTGATATTTTTCTGTTCTTAAGCTCCCCTTCTATGTGATTAATAAAGTGAATGGTCCTGTGGAATTCCTGTTTATCTGAATGACCTGAACATTGTTTTTTGTGTTCACAAAGACAATCCGCAGTCTAAAAACAAAGTAAGAACCTGCCAAAGGCGGCACATTCCTATGATACCTATTCTGTTGTACAGAAGATCATTACAAAGACTATTGCATTTGTACAGAGAATTCTACGTGTGTCCCAAGATGAAAGTACATGATATTTGGAGATTATTTTGTTTAGTCATGCGGGAAAACGCTGGCTTTGCTGTACCCTTTGGGATAATTAAAGAGCTCTATGAATATTACCTGAAAGATTCAACGCCTGTAACTGAACTATAATATTAACTATTATTTGTATTTCAGTGAACGGAAAAGCCCTTTAGATGGTTTGTAAACCCTGTCTGGATATTTTTCTATAAGTTTCCAGACACAACCGTTGACTGTCTTTGGATGAAAAGTGGAGTCTGATGCCTTGATCTCTGAGAGCAGTTCAGACCAGCGCAGACCGTCGGGATGCTTATCAAGTATTTCAAGTGCAGTTGCATTTATGCGTTCAGTTACCCTGGATGAATGTATATCAGGTTCTGATCTTATTGCCATTAAGAAATATGTTTATTTTCTATCATTAAATGTTTTACTGGGATCGTGAATTGTGATCTGTCAGCCTGTAGGCAAAGATGGCGCCAAGGCTATGACTATGAGCACAAGGACCCAGATCCTTCCTTTTAGTATAATGTAGTCAGCCAGAAGGTGTTCCCACCTATGACCTGCAAGAGCCTTTTAGATTCCACGTTGGTATGGCAGTAACCTGGATAAGCTCTTCAAGACTTCGTTTCTTGAGATGATACCTTAAAGACGTTTCATATGGAATCTCTTGATAGTGTTTTGATGCGGAACGAATTGAACCGTCATCCACTGCCATACATATGACAGTGAAAAATATATGATGCTGGTCATAAAGCATAGCTATATAGTATGGATGAATATATTTGTTTATGAATTGCCCAAGATGTAAAAGTCCCGATTCCACAAAGAATGGCATAGTTGGTGGACGTCAGCGTTACAGGTGCTCCAGGTGTGGATATAATTATACTGTCGAAAAGAAATCAACAGCATACCCTGAGTCTGTGAAAAAACAAGCTTTACAATTATACCTTGAAGGACTAGGATTTCGTTCAATTGGACGTTTTCTAAATGTTAGCCATGTTACCGTGCAAAACTGGATCAAGCAATTTGGCAGTGAATTAGAGGAACTAAAAAGTCAAAAAGAGATCTCTGTCGTAGAATTAGATGAGATGCACACATACATCGGGAATAAAAAAACTACTGTTGGATCTGGATTGCTGTTGATAGAGATGGGAAAAAATTCATCGACTGCTCTTTTGGTAGTAGGGGAACAGAAACAGGCGAAAAACTCTGGGATAAGTTAAAGGAAAAAGAGATTGGAGAAGTGATGACTGATCACTGGAGAGCATATGCAGAGTTCCTTCCGAAGGAGATTCATACTCAATCAAAAGCAGAAACTGATACTGTTGAAGGTTACAACAGTATATTCAGGCATTTTCTGGCAAGGTTAAGAAGGAAGTCAAAGTGCTATACCAAGAGCATTGAAATGCTAAAGTATTCGATCATTCTTTTAATGAAATACAGAAATAACGAGTTATCTATATTTAATTAACAATTCCATGATTTTTATAGACTCGCATAATCTCTTGAATTTTGAGGATTTCTACAGAGCCTTAATTTCAAAATCAGTTGAGAGAACATAAACTAATTCACCTTCAAGCATTTTGCAGGCAACAATACTTAAAAGAGGCATGGTTCTTTACATGGTTTTGTTCTTTATTTCGTCCTTTATTGAGAAATAGCACTTCTCAAATATATGTTGATTTCCACTAACCTCAAAGGTACTGTACCCAAACAAATTTGCATATTCATCAATCTTTGCATCAATATCTTTTACATATGTGAGTCCTGTATTGACCTTTGCAACCCTGGAATATCCTGCCATATCATTGACTTTTTTTGCCATCTTAAATGCTTTTTCCGGGTCAGGACTATATTTGTCGATGTTCAGAATTTCTCTCCATGAACTGGCATACATGGGTGTGAAAAAGAAAGCAGGTTCTTTGCTGTGGGCTTTAAGCAACTTCAGATAATTAGCTCCGCCGCCAACTGTGGCTCCAATGCAATCATCCACAATTCTTTCGTCATCCCTGAGTATTCGCACGATACAGTCTGCTTTTTCAAGGCAGAAATCCTCTTCCACTTTACCAAGGACATTACCACAAAGGCCATAAAAAAGGAGTATACCGTCAGAAAAAGGAATCATTTCTTCAATAGTCTGGTAAACCTCGGATTTCAGCACTTTTGGCACTGCATGAAGTCCAAGTTCCATTATGTTAACAACTACAATTGATTCATATTCATTTACTTTCTCGAGAATATCTGGTATTTTTTCAAAAGGAACAACTTCATGGGATACATGCTGATCATTAAGTTTTGCTCGAAATTCTGAAATGTTATTATTTTCTACGATGATGATTTTATTAATTTCAGAATCATTGACAAAAAGCCAGACAATTTCATCCTGCATTATTTTACATGAGACTATACTCATAACAGACATTAACGGACTCCTCCTGTTTTGTTATTTTACTTGTTTCATTCCTTTTAAACAAAAATAATATGAAAGGATACGACAATGCAATATATCTACCTGCATGCAGATATGTAGTGATTGAATTAAAGAATGTCATTCCCTCCACCCAATACATGATTTGATTGAAGAAATTGCTCTGACGAGTGTCATTCTCCCCTTAATGCTGGATACCAATCTGGCACCCATTAAAGTTTCAACTACTGCTTCGGCATGTGTTTCAACAGGGCCTGAAAAATCAAATTCACCCTGTTCCAGGCCATCTCTGAGAACGTTGGTAATCCACTCAAGTATATTGTCAAGTAGCAACGTATTCTGCTTTTGAACTTTCTCCGGCAGTTCCTGAAAATTTATTATCACTGATCCTGGAGGACAGATACATTTGCCCTCATCAAACTCCTGCAATGCATAATCAAAATAGTATTGAAGCTGCTCACGAGCTGATTTTTTGGATTCTGTCATTTGTGTAATAGATATTGCCAGATTATTTCTTCTTTCTTCAAGCAAGGCGGCAACAAGGTCTTCTTTTTTAGGATAATAATGATGTATTGAAGCATTTTTTATGCCAAGCTTCAGGGAAATGTCCTTGTAGCTAAATCCATTATATCCCCTACATTGCAAAAAGTGTCTTCCATGATTGAGTATCTGTTGATTAGTAGGATTAAGATCTGTCATATGAATCCACATGTTCCTTTATTCTTAATTATTGAATGACGCTCATATATTAAGTACCTACCTATATGCAGGTAGACTAAATTCCACCGGAATATAGGGAATTTCTACAGAGCTGATATTTGTACTACTTAGAAGATTCAGATGAGATTAGACAGAAGACATCCAGTATTTCATATCCCGAATGAAAAGAAAAGGTTTCAGACGTGGAAAGGATGCTGAGAAGAAAAGATAAGATTGAAATGAAGGCCGGGCACTCCGGAACCGTTCAAATCAATCTCACGATGGCCAGTTGTAGCAGAAAATTAAGTTGCAACCTTTTTTTAGTTAATCATTTAGATACATTTCATAAAATCCGCCCTCAATTATGCCGCCGTCATGCACCGGTAGATTGCTATTCTCAACAGTTATTGAAAAATTCCCTGAGCCGGATCCTTCATCAAATGTATCAATTAATTTCAATGCAATACGAGGGCTGTTTTCATAATTAACTATGCGTGTTTCACCTTCGTATATCTTAATTTCCTCAATTCTCTCTTCACCCTGATATACTGCAAAGTATGCATATTTTGTTCCAACGGACACATGATTAACATTAAATATAATGTCAGTAGTTTGCTAATTTTCCACTCAGTCACAAAGTAGTGCCTTTCGATAGCTTTATATGCGGCGAGAACGCCGCCATATGTCGTTTCTAAAATTCAATTCCAGCACCCCTTCTAAAGTCGAGTTAAGACCAAAACAATGTATCAATGCTGTTCTAAAACCTCTTACTGATAATATCGCCATTAATATCAATGGTTCTCTTACCTGTAAAGACCTATTTTATGCTGCTATATGTATGGCGGTAGAAAAAAGTTCAGTTCATTCCATGTCGAAACACTATCAAGACGTTCCTTGTGAAACATCTACAAGATATCATCTCAATAAATTGGATCTTGAAGAACTAATCCGGTTAAATGCAAAGATTCTACTTCAAGGTCCTATTAGTACTCTAAAAACTGAGAAAAAGTATGAGTTTGCTATTGACTTTACAAATGACCCTTACTATGGAGAAACTGATTCATCCAATGAAAACTACGTCATACGTGGACAGGCAAAAAAATCTACAAACTCTTTCTATTCATATATTTCATTGTCCATCATAAACAAGAATGAGAGGTTCACTATATCCGTTCTTCCAGTAGAAAAAAGTGAAACAAAGATCAATTACCTCGCTTATTTCGTTGATCTGATAGGGAACCTTGATCTCAAGATCAAGGTTCTTTGTTTGGACAGAGAGTTTAGCTCTGTTGATGTCTTTGAGTTCTTACAGAACAAAGACATTCCTCATATTACTCCTGTAGTTAAAAAAGGAAACGTGATCAAACGACTACTTATTGGTAGAAAGGCAAGGGATTCGCAATATGTTATGAAGAATCCTCAGAAGAAAGAGGTTCGGCTAAATATCGTTATTGATGTCAAGTACATGAAAGGTAAAAGGAATAAAAAAGGATGCGAAAACCTTGGTTTTGTTGTTTATGGGCTCAACTGGAAGCCCCGGAAGATTAGCACGGTCTATAGAAGAAGGTTTGCAATCGAATCGTCTTACAGGATGAGGAATATAGTCAAACCCAGAACATCGACAAGGAACGTTACTTTCAGGTACTTTTTTACATTGGTATCGTTCCTGCTTAGAAATACATGGCTCCTAATTCAGAAAAAGCATTTTACGATTGTAAAACGAGGTCCTCAAACAATTGATGAGGATAGGTTCAGGTTTGACAGATTTATCCTGTTTGTTGAGGAATGGTTTAGAAGAAACTTAAGGGTTCAATTGGTAGTGCGGTGTTTGAGGTAGATGAATAGCGGTAAGGGGAAAAAGGAGGGAAAAATAGCGAAGTACTGAATGTCATTTCATGTGTCATCGGTTAAGGAGTTTTATTTACTTATTGCTAATGTTTTTGGACAATAACAACTACCTTAACTTACAGAATTTAACTGTTAAGTAATCTCATACTACTGGTTTTATCACTGGTATGTTTTTGATGAAGTTATGAAACTACATGCTATTTATCACGATTCTTCTCTTAACCGATGACGCATGAAATGCAATTACATTATTGCAAATAATGTTTGCAAGTTGCTTTTTGTCTTCTGGAGTAAATTGGTCGTCTATCTTTGCAGTTTTAAGATTGCAGGTGTCACGCAGATAATCCAAATCGTCTTTATCAGGAGTGGAAGCATTCTCTGCTGGCAAATAATCGAGCGTTTCTATTTTAGGCATTGAGTTGGCAAAAGTGTCTATGAGTTGAGGAGCATTTGCTCTGAAATGGTTCGAAGTAATAAGTTGATCAAAATCATGGAAATTTTCACAGTAAATTTTTACAAAAATAATGAAATCATCTGTTATGAAAAAATATAAGTCTGTACCGTTTTTGAAGTCAGGATCTTTGTAAATTAATCCAATTTTAACTAACTGCTCCAGATGATTTGAAACACCCTTATTCTCTCTGATTTGATGTTCAACTCTTAAATATTCCCGAATATCTGCTTTTTTTGCTTTTCCATCGTGATCCAATAAAAATAGCAAGATTTCCTTTTTAGTTTCACCTACAGGATTTGCATTCCCCCTACTTCGTACCATAGTTTAAGTAATGAATTGATTGATTTTAAAGTATTGTATCATATACCCAGTGGGGTTGTATACCTATGTATTTCACCAATATTCAGACCATGGGGACCCTTTGTTAAAATAATCGCAATAAGCAATCAAGATGTTTATGTTATTACCAAATTAGCGAGGATTAATTGATGACTGAATCTGAACCAAGTAACTCAATATGTAGAAATAATACACCCATGGAATTCGTCAGGGATCACAAGGATATTCTGGAAAATCTGGCGAAGCATGGCAGCCCCATCGAACAAGCGATGGCAAAGGTTTACATGGAACTTTATGGTGATTCCTCTGGATAAAAGCTAAAAAGAAGAAAAAGCAAGATTTCTATCAACAACTGATAGTTTTCAGAGGCATTTCATAAAATTGATTAAATTTTACTCAAAAAAGAAAGCACAGAAGAAGAGATTATTCTCTTCTTCTCATGAATATGAACGCAAATCCTATAACAGATAAAACTGGAATAATAATTGTAGGGAACTCAGCAATTTCTTCTTGAGTTACAACAGTTGTTATATCCCGACAATTGATAGGTTCTAATTGATCACAATACATACTAACCGAGTTTTCTATTGGACCATATGCTGCAGTTTTAACAGTTATTTTGGAAATGATAGACTCTTCTGGCATTAAATTACCAATGTCAAAAATCACGGTATTCGTAGTTTTATCAAATGTAGCTCCACTTGAAGATACAAAAATTAATTCTGGTGGGAGAACATCAACAAGCTGTACATTTGTTAATTCAACATTCTTCGTATTTTCCATTGTAATCTCATAGGTGAGTTCGCTGCCTAATAGTACTTTTTCAGTGTAATCTGTAATTGAAAGTATTACATCTGATGGATTATAAACAGTGATATAATCGCATTTTGTTTCTGTAGTTATCTTGCCTGCATTTGTTACCGTAAGAGAAACATCGTAGATTCCGGGATTAGTATAGGTATAAATCAAATTCTTTGTATTACCATCCTCGTTGCCATCTCCATCAATATCCCATGACCACGTTAAAGCATTAGAAGAATTACCACTGAATAAGACAGTAAGTGGTGCTTCTCCACATGTAGTGTTCGCTGTGAAATCAACTTTTAATGTCTCAGCATCTAAAGGTTTTGTTTTAGCTGTCAGATTCACCCAAGTATGATTTAGATTCCCGTAAATGTCCACTGTGCGTGTACTGATGGTGTAATCTGTGTCAGGTTGCAGGCCGGTGGCATTGAAGTTCTCGACTGAAGTGATGGTCTGGAAGATACCATTGAAATAGACTTCGGTATGATTGAAGTCGGAGTCAGCGGGGTTGGACCAAGTAAAGTTGATCCATGTGGATTCAATTAAGGATTGGATATTGCTTATTGATTGAGGTGAAAAAAAATCATCATTCATTGTCACGGTCTTATTTATCTGTGCTTCGTTTTCCCAATCAACACTGTAGATATGCTTGATATTAATGGTTGCAGGTACATCCGTTAGTATTATTTCTTGATTACTCATATTCTCATAATGAAGTATTTTTAGTCCATATGTCGCATTAGCTGTACCTACAGTTTCATAGCGATATGTGTCGTTTGCCATACATATGAAAACTTTTTCAAGTTCAGGTTCATATATGGAATTAGGTATTTCATTTTTCACAACACCACCAACAAGCCCTGTTACACGTCCACTTGAATCGTATACTCGAAGTTCCACAGGACTATATGCCTGTACAGTCTCAATTGGTACATCAATCATACGACACGTGGTTTCAACATAATAGTCAACTACTTCAGCGAATTCATCATCGGTGAAATGCATAGCTGCTGCATCAGCACCACCTATTGCCATTCCAACAAATTCATCCTCAATTAATTTTCTACGAAGTCCAAGTGACATTAGTTTATCTACTATTTCCACGTTAATTTGCTTAGAAAGTGTTGGATTCATAGCAAGGTCAACTGATCCTGATTGAATTGCTTGTTCAAGCGTTTTACCTCCAAGAGCATCATATTTTAGCTGACTTGTGATATAATGAGTAATTACTGTCGTAGCACCTTGCTTGGCTCCTTCTCCAATTCCATTAATTTTCCATTCCTTAATTGTATCAACACAAGCAAACGTAACAAACATAGCTTTTTTAGCTTTTACGCTCTGACCAAGTATAGAAAGTGAAGAATAAGGTGCATATCCAATTCCAATATTACAAATAAGTTCACATTCGGTTCTTATACCCTCTGCAAGTGTCTCTGCAGATTCTGTACTTCCGACAAAAACATCGTTTGCAGCTTGGAAACTATTGTAAGAGCACATCTGCATCTTATTTGCTCTTTCTAAGAAATTCTTAGCACATGTAAGATCGTTATTTTTCAAGCTTTGTTTAGCATTGTAAAGATAAGAATTTCTGATATTATAGAATCTTATTCCATCATCGTACAATTGATCATACTGTTCAGTCAAATCTGTTCTCAAAACAAAATCAGAGAGTTGCGTCGACAGCACAGTTACACTACCTACATAATTTGGGTCAAGGAGATATTGAGGGAAATTAGGTTTTGCTTTCAATCGGCTGTCTATTTTTTGATTTATTGTAGGATTGTAATTTGGTTCATAGTTACCCGAATAATCATTCCATTCAATACACCCTTTCTCAAATTCACAATAGTAGTGTCCATCGGTTGTTTCTACCTGGCTCATTATTGGGAAACCTAAATCACTTTGAGTTCCTTGAATTTTATTATAACATTCATTCAAAGCCCCGTAAGTTACAAATGACACTCCTGTTTCCTTATTCCAGTGAATATGCCCATTTTCGAATGTACTATATCGTCCAACTGTTCCATATTTAGAATTTGGTATGCCCTGTTCATCTCCTGTAGGAAGTCCCAAAACACTAGATGCAAATCCAATTTCAGCCCATTTTGCAAAGATAGCACCATGTACTTCATATACCAGATTTGTGTTTAGATTCCATTCTAGTGCACCAAGTTGCGTTCCATTCGTAAAAAGCTGATATCTATATGGTGTATTTTTAATAGACATTCTCTCCTCAGACATGTTGCCTATTGGATATCCAAGAACACTTTTACCATATCCCATTGAAGCCCATTTCACATAGAATTGATCAAGTATCGCAAACGTCTCCCCTACATGTGGGCCATTCTTGAAGCACTCAATAGCTCCATTTTGGAAGTTCACATATGAACAATAATTATCTGCACTATCCGGCTCTCCTTCCAATTCACCGTCACCAACAGACTCTCCGAATGTAGCAGAGCCTCCAAGTTCATAGTATTTGTCAATTATTTCTTGGGAAATACTGATATCATCGCCTGTTGGGAAGGAATCCAGTATTTCGCTTGAGACATTGATCACATCATCAAAACTGTATTCGTTCCACTCAAGAGCTTCGGGGGATGTAAAATGGTGTTTCGTATCGTTTTCGATGACGTAGACTTCGAGAGAGCCTTGTGCTCTGATTAAAGATCCATCTGTTGGCTTATCGTTTTGAATATTTGTATGCAGAATAACGAGGCCATTAAAAGCATTAGCCAAATATACATAATCTCCTAATACCTCAACATCTCTTGCAACACTTGTCGCTGAATAACTTCCTGCAAGTATTGGTGCAGAAGGGTCCTTGATGTTAACTATCAAAAGCCCATCAGACCAAGCAACGTAAGCATAATCTCCGTTAATGCAGACATCTTCTGCCCATCCTATACTAGGAGAATTACCTATATAGTAGGTACCTACAATTACCGGTGCAGTTTTATCAGTAACATCTACAATTACAAGCCCTCTAACAAAATCAGTTACGTAAGCATAATTTCCCTCTACAGAAACACCAAATGCATAATCTCCCGTATCACAGATGCCCGAAAGTATAGGTTTTGTAGGGTTGCTAATATCTACAATTGTGAGGCCATTTTCCTCATCTGCAATGTAGGCGTAGTTTCCCTCAATTTCAATATCGTTTGCCGAACCAGCAGTATCATAACTGCCTACAAGGAGTGGCGATGATGGATTTGTAACATCAACTATCACAAGACCATTTATGCCATCTGCTACATATGCATAATTACCTTTTAAGTAAACAGCTTGTGCAGAACCATTTGTATGGTAACTTTCTTTTAATATTGGTGATGAGGGGTCAGTGACATCAATAATCGTAAGGCCATGTGTACCAATTACATATGCATATTTATCCATTACAGCAACATCTTCTGTGTTACCTTCCATATTGAAAATACTTTCACTAATCGGCTTCGTTGGCTCATCTATGTTCACAATTACAAGACCATTATAATCATCGGCAATGTAAACATAGTTGTCATCTAAAACAAGATTAAGTGCATCACCTATACTATCATAGACACTTGTGACTACTGGTGTTGCTGGATTAGTTATATCCAGTACCACAAGGCCACTATATAAATCTGCTACATAGGCATAGCTATCTGCTATGACAACACTATATGCAAGGTCCAGTTCATAATTGCCTACAAAAGTTGGTTCTGCTGGGTTAGCTATATTTAGTATAACAAGACCATTGCCATCACTAGCCATGTATGCATAATCGCCGGAAATAACAACATTCCATGTCCAATCATCGGTATCACAACTGCCCACAAATGAGGGAGATGCAGGGTATGTGATATCTACAATAACAAGACCATTGTCCATATCCGCTACATATGCATAATCATCTTCTATAATAACATCATATGCATCCCCTGTATCATACTTGCCCACAAGCTTCATTGATGAAGGGATTGAAACATCCAGAATTAAAAGACCATTGTCATCACTGGCCACATATGCATAATCGCCTTCTACATCGACATTGTTTACGTAAACATCGTAACTGCCTGTGAAAATTGGTACTGCTGGATTTGTGATATCCAGGATAATAAGACTGTTAATGTTCGCTACATATGCATAATTGCCTTGTACTGCAACACCACGAGAAATACCAGCATAACTGCCCTCAAAAGTTGGTAGTGCTGGATTAGTGATATCAAGAATTATAAGGCCATTACTGCTTACTACATATGCATAGTTTTGTACGATATTTATATCGTATATAAGTGATGAAGTATTTATCCTTCCAATTTCTGATGGATGGGAAGAGTTTCTGATATCCATTACAACAAGGTCTTCACCTTGCGCATAATATACATAGTCTCCTGAGATGGCAATTGTAGTAATAGCACCTCCAAGGCGAGACTCTAAAGTCACATTCATCGGCGCTTTCTTTATAATTAGCATTGCCGCTTTTACCTCGGACCATGCGCCGTCATTATCCTGCACGCTGAAGTAAATGGTATGATTGCCAACTGAAAGATCGTGAGTACTGAAATTGGCTGAGTCACTAAGATGACCGTCTATATTCGAAGTCCAGTTGTAGCTGACTATCGAGCCGTCAGAATCAGATCCTACTCCTTCGAAAGTAACTGTTTCGCCTTCAATAGCGGGATTCGGTAAAATAGAAGAGATTGTAGCTGTTGGTAGGGTGTTTGGTGATGAGGTCGTGTTTGTGCTCAGGATTATCAGTCCATTTAAACCATCGGCAACGTAGACGTAGCTGTCTAATACTGCAACATTAAGTGCATATTCACAAAGTGCATATCCGTCCTTACCATACCTGCCTGCAAGTGTGGGTGTGGCGGGGTTACTGATATCTATAATCACAAGACCATTGTAATCATCGGCAACGTATGCGTAACTGTCTGAAACTGCAATACCCTGTGCATGTCCTCCCGTATAATAATTGCCTACAAGGAAAGGAGTTGCAGGAATACTGATATCTATAATCACAAGACCGTTTGAACCATCAGCAATATATGCATAACCTTCTGAAACTACAACATCAAGTGCATATCCTTCCGTATCATAATTGCCTACAAGGAAAGGAGTTGCAGGATTACTGATATCTATAATTGCAAGACCGTTTGAACTATCAGCAACATATGCATAACCTTCTGAAACTGCAACATCAAGTGCATATCCTTCCGTATCATAATTGCCTACAAGGAAAGGAGTTGCAGGATTACTGATATCTATAATTGCAAGACCGTTTGAACTATCAGCAACATATGCATAACCTTCTGAAACTGCAACATCAAGTGCATATCCTTCCGTATCATAATTGCCTACAAGGAAAGGAGTTGCAGGATTACTGATATCTATAATTGCAAGACCGTTTGAACTATCAGCAACATATGCATAACCTTCTGAAACTGCAACACCAAGTGCAATACTGTCATGCCCTCCAGCAAGAGTTGGCTCTGATGGATTGCTGATATCTATTATCGCAAGACCGTTTGAACCATCAGCAATATAGGCGTAATCATTGGATACCGCAATATCATATGCCCAGCTATCAATGTCATAGCTGCCAGCAAGGATTGGCTCTGATGGGTTGCTGATGTCAACAATTCCAAGACCATTGTGCTGATCGACTATGTATGCATAACTTTCTGAAACTGCAATGCTATTAGGATATGATACCATTCCATAACTGCCTACAAGCGTGGGTGCGGTCAGATTACTGATATCTATAATCGCAAGACCGTTTGAACTATCAGCAACATATGCATAACCTTCTGAAACTGCGACATCAAGTGCATATCCTTCCGTATCATAATTGCCTACAAGGAAAGGAATTGCAAGATTACTGATATCTATAATCACAAGGCCATTGTCATCATCGGCAATGTAGGCATAACCTTCTGAAACTGTAATGCTATTAGGATATGATACCATTCCATAACTGCCTGCCAGCATGGGTGTTTCCGGGTTACTTACATCAAGAATTACAAGACCATTTGAACCATCAGCAACATATACATAACCATCTGAAGCTTCAACCCTATAAGGATATGATTCCATTCCATAACTGCCTACAAGCATGGGTGCTTCCGGGTTACTTACATCAAGAATTACAAGACCATTTGAACCATCAGCAACATATGCATAACCATCTGCTATGGCAACACCATATGCAGTACTGTCATACCTACCAGCAAAAGTTGGCGATTCTGGGTTGCTGATATCTACAATTACAAGACCGTTTGAACCATCAGCAACATAAGCGTAATCATTGGATACCGCAATATCATATGCCCGGCCATCGGTGTTATAGCTGCCAGCAAGGGATGGCCCTGATGAGTTGCTGATGTCAAGAATTACAAGACCATTATAATAATCGATAGCATAGGCATAACTGTTTGAAACAATAATCTTGTCAAATATACAATCTGTAACTAGTCTACCAAGTTCGGATGGCGATTCTGGATTGGACATATCTACTACAACAAAATCCTGTCCTTGATTGACATAAGCATAATTTCCAAAAACAGTTGCTGCATGCATGGAACCACCAAAGTGTCCTTCAAACGTGATGTTCACCTCGTCTGCACTTACAGTGCTAACCAAACTTAGTATTAAAGCTGCAAAGACAATAACAAAACCAGAAATTCTTAATAGATTGTTTCTCATTCACGTAACCCCCATCTGTTTACCCCATAATCAATAAATTACACTACCAAGATGAAAAACGATGTCTATATTAATATTATCTGCTGAGCCTTTTTTTACGTTTAATATTGGAAAAACTGACAACAATCCAAAACACAATACTATACTAGATTTTATTTGCATCCATGCCACGCCCCTTGAATAAAGTACCCACTGGGATGCACTGACACTTATGACAATTTAAAAAATAATATTGACAAATTACATACTGAAAATCCACGCACCCATCATGAATCCCAAGTGCAACATCCTTCATTTTAATGATATTTCACACTACATCCCTTCTATTAAAGGATAAATTACTCTTATATAAATCATTAGTAAATGAAAATGTTTCTTAGTCAAATAGTAAACATGTCAATTAGAGATACATGTCATCTAAATATTCACATTCGTCACTTCCTGAACTTCTTCGAAGTTCTAATTTTCATTTCAGATTACAACTAGTGTCATGTCACGCCTCAATTGTCGTATAAAGGCGTTTCAATTTAACTCTTGCATCAGATGTTGTAAATTGCCAATTGATCTTGCTGCATCTCTCATTCCTATATGCTTCCCAAGCTTTTATTTCGTCAATCAGAACTTTATTATCTCCAATTCTACGGTTTAAACATTGCTTGTTCAGTACATTCAGCTCAATTTCTGCCATATTTAACCAGCTTCCATGTTTTGGAGTAAAGATCAATTCAAATCTATCAAGAAGTCGTTTTGCTTTCTCTGGATGAAAAGTTTCATAAAATGAGCCTGGCACATGTGTATCGTAATTATCCATGATCAATGTAATCCGTTCTGCTGATTTGTATTTTGCTGCAACTTTTTCAATGAACTGTGCCCAATCTCTTTTAGTTTTGCGTTCTGTTACTTCTACGATTCTTTCTCCTGTTAAAGGTTCGCAAGCTATGAATATGTTGCAAACACCCTCTCGTCGATATTCATAATCATATTTCTCTGGCTTGCCAAATGAAGCAGGGATCCTATTTCTTGTTTCAGATATCAATTGTTTAGGTGATTCATCCATACAAACAACAGGAAACAAAGCAGAATAAGCACGCTTGTAGACATCTAATACCATTTCCATCTGCGCGACAAAAGAACTGTTTTGTTTGGGCGGGATTACCCAACCTACTTTTTTCCAGGGTTTAAGTTCGTTTTTTTAAAACTCTCCTTATTGATTCGTATGAAATGCTATCTATGTATTCTAATTCGACTACTTTGTCCGCTAATAATCGTAATGACCATTGACTATGACCATGTGGTGGATCGGAACAACTCAATGCAATGATGTGTGCTTCCAGATCACCATCAATTTTCTTTTCATAGATTCGTTCATTTTCTTTGCCATGTAATGTAAGATCGAGGCCATTTTCAACAAACCTTTTTTTCACACGGTCTATTTTCCTCATACTAACATTAAGGACACTAGAAATTATCTCATTAGTATGCTTTTCTTTCTGATATTTCCCTTCATCACAGTTTAGCAAAATTAAGGCATTTTGATATGTTTGAGATTTGTGTTTTCCTTTTGAAACAATGGAATCTAATTCATTTCTTTCCTCTTCGGTAAGCGTGACAATGTATTTTCTTTGCATATGCTCTAATTGGATATTAAGCGTAATAAAGATCACGTCATTTTAACTGTGACACGACATTAGATTATATTTAATCTATAATCAATCACTTTACTATATCAAATCTCAAATCAAAAAACATACGACTAAAAATAAATATGTTCATATCAAATTGGTATTAATTCGTATAAGTTTAGAGGGGATTAAATGGAAGATGATATTTGTGATCTCATTGAATTAGACTTTCCAGATACATTTGATTTAGTAGAAAAAGTCAGTGATAATGCTTATCAAGTTGTCAGTAGGGAATATCTAATGGGGGGTTGGGCAATTCGATTATTTGGAAAATTAATTTGGATTATGTATCCTCCTTTTTCTAATATCACAGAAATAGAGATGAAAGCAAATTTCCTTCTAAGTTCTTTGTATTCGGAGTACTTTGAAACCCTTGAAAATTCATTTCGAGAATTACTAAAAAAGCACAATTTCAATTTCCATTATAATTATAGAATTTCTCTCTACCCACCTTCAACTAAAAATATTGAAGAACTTCCATTTTTATCACCCTACTTTTTACAGTTAAGTCAAGATAATCCACTATTGATAGTTACTCATAAAATTGGTGATTCAAAGGTTCGTTCATGCATTTTATACGATGTGGATTATTTCATTAATCTTTTTTCTTCTGAATCAAATGTTGCCGAAAAGTTTTGTATTAAACAGCTACTTCAAAGTTGGATACAGTTTTCAGATAATAGCATATCTGAAGAAGACGCTTCTAAAATAGCTAATGCATTTGTTGAGGAAAATATACCTGATGGAATTAAAGGGTATACAATAGAAACAATTAATGTAGATAATCCAAAGCTAAATGAATACAGCAATTACCAAGAACCTTCTCAAACTGACATTATTAGAGTACATTCTGAAATAGCGACTTTTCTTAATGAAACAGGCGTTAAACCAGGAGAATATGAAGGAAAAGATGCAAAGGAATTGAACTATCTTATTTTTGATTTTCTTTACCAGAAATTAGAAGACCAAATAAAAAGGTATGATGAGAGTCTTTTACTTTATACGTATAAACAAGTGGAATTAATAGAAGGAAAAAGAGAATTAAATAGATGGCAATCTGGAGTTAATGCTTCTAAGCGTACTGATTATGATTTTATTGGAAAAACAGTTGAAGATATCAAAAAAATTGCTTCGGTTGCTAGCTCAGCAAAATTAATTGTTGAACTTATTTTAAAGGTGAATCCTACAGGACAGAATCGAATAAATAGTGATTCTTGGAGTTATTTGCAAGCACTTTCAAATATTTTACATGAAAACATTGTTATATGCGAGTATATAGAATATGACATAATACCTCATAAGTTAGTAATAAATGATATCTATGAAATCCAAGATGTAAGGGGTGAAGAACTTTTTAATCATGAAGAGTTCTATAGATGTAAAAGTGAAATTTCCTCAAATATCTCATTGAAATATCTTCTCAATCAGAAAAAATCAGTAAAAGTAGAATCGGATCTAGATTCAGATTATTTTGCGTGTTTAGATACGGTAAATGAGGCTTTCTTAAATGAATATGATGTTTCTTTAAGGAATTTTACAAATGTACTTACAGTTTTGGGCCGAATTGACCTTTTTGATGAAATACATTTCCCTTTAAGCATAGTATCTGAAAAAGATATTGTTACTAAATTGATACAATACTTAAACGAGTCTGTCGATGGAAATGAACTTGATAAGATACTACGTTTCATTAGTTTAGATTTCAATTCATATAATTCTGATACTAAATTAGTTCCAACTAATTTACTTCGTAGAAAAGAACGATTAAATCTGTGTCCTTTAATTCATTTGAAGTCTGGAAAATACCTATATGGGAACCAAATGTGTTTAGCATCTTCTAATCTCTGGAAAAATTCAATAACTTCTGGAGATTTTCCTTGCATCATCGATCAAGATAATGAAATTTCTAAAGCATTGAAAAATATCCACGTTTATTTGGATAAAGAATTAGAAAAAGATGCAGGTGAAATAGCAAAAGCTACTCTTGGTGAAAAATGGGTGGAAACAAACATACTCAATTTTCAAAGGTTATCTAAATCATTTCCAAGAAGACCATCTTGTGGAGAAATTGATTTACTTGCTGTAAACGAAGAGAAAAAGCTTATTTTTGTTATTGATGCAAAAAATATGAATAAAAGGAATCGACCTTATGACATAAGACATGAAGTTGATCGATTTTTATGTGGTGAGAAATCATATCTTGCTAAATTATCTCGAAAAGAGATATTTATAATAGATAATATTGAAGAAGTTCTCAAATATTTTGAAATACAAAACTTTGAAGAATGGGTTGTAAAGAAGGCTTTTGTAGTAAACAAAGTTTATCCATCCGCATTTTCAAACGGTGGAGTAGATTTTATTCTACTTCAAGATTTATCTTCCTACTTAACTCAATAATATTTTTATTTATTTTTTTATTCACTTTTTCAATTAGAATCAATTCAGATTCAGACGCAAGTAATTGATAAAGTTGCATTTTTCAGACTTACCTATATCCCCGAACAAAAATGCGGGGTAATAGGTATCCTGAAAAATAGATACTCAAAACTTTAGGGTGTTATAAGTTTATTATTCTTAGAAACTTCATCAAAAAAGTTGATAACTTCATCTTTACCAAAAATATCTTCAATGTTTATATCGTTAAAATTAGTTGTTTCAATAACACCTTGATCTTCTTGAATATATTCTATTTTTCTCTGGTTAATCATAAGAGAAGTCATTTGCCAACATAATCTAATGATTTTATAACTTCTCTCAAAAGAATATAGTTCAGGTACAAGGCTTGAAGATTTTTTATCCAAATAAACAAATCCAGGTCTTTCGCCAATTTCATCCTTTATTTTTTCGTTTTCATTAGCCAATTTAAGTTTGATATCTCCTGTAACAATTCTTAAACCATGTTTATATGAATTATATGCATTTTTGTTATTCAATTCTCTGGCACATAATTGTAAAATATGAGACAGCTTGCGCATCATTTCTATAGTTTCTTCTTGTTCCACAAACTCAGAGGAGCAATTTTTGAAAAAGAGGATTTTGATTGTTTCCAATTCATCTTTCTCAGAGATTGATGAAATATTAGATTTTGATACATCATTAATCATTTTCCCAAATTTAGGAAAACTATAAGTTGTAAGCCAAACCCAAACATTATTTGGTTGCTTGATTAAAGCAAAAGCCATTGCAAACATTGATTCAAGAGCATGATACATTGTGAAATGGATTTCTGTCTCTAAATGTGATGTTATAGCATTGTAATTCTTGAACTTAATCTCCCCATTTCCTTGAATGCTATCAAGTATTGGAATTGGATCATCTATAATTCCTTTTAATAAAGTAGCCTTTTCAAAAAGATATCCATGCTGATAAGATGTAAACAATAATTTATCGTTATTTACTTCAAGCGAATCCATTTTTGTAATCTCCCACAGGTAAAATGAAAATTATACTGAATGAGTATAGAAATAATTCAACTAATTTCAGTACTATTCAATTGTTTCAATTTTGTTTTCAGTTCCGTTGCTAACGATAAACGCATCTGGATTGAATTTATTCTCCATATCATGCCACAAAATGTGAAACTCTTTAAGGTTCTGCAATGCTTCAGAGAGCATCTCCATTAAAAAAGGTAATTTTCTAACAAGAGGTAATTTTCGATTAAAAAGTTCTAAAGGACTTTTTCCTTTTTCAGGATATCGCGAGACACTTGCAAGCGGTAATGTAATAACAGATAGGTAATAGAGAGGCATTATTACCATTATACTTTTCAAATTAACAATAAATAGATACTTTACAGCTTCCCATATCAAGCCAAAATTTACCTTTTCAAAGTTTTTAATGAATTCAAGGCTAGTTTCTTTTAGTTCATGATCTTCTGGCAAAAATTCTGACATTTCAGTGATATTATCCATCCATTGATTTGCATCAACATCTACCTCAGAAAGTTTTTGAATGTACTTTTGAATACGTCTTTTACCTTTTGATAAGTCCCTTAAAGCTTCATTAATTTCAGTTGCTTTTATGAACAACAAATCATCTTTTTGTTCCTTGATTGCATCAATTTCTTGAATGGCATTATCTGATTGTTCTATAACAGTTTTAATGCTGGACTCATCAAAAAGTGGGAACTTTTTATACATGGGACCTTTTCTGGAACGTTCCAATATTCGCCCAAATTTTTGTTGTGTTCTTCGACTGTTTTTTTGATGGATTTTTATGGCTTCATGTCCAATTTTTCTGGTAAAGTATTTTTCATCATAACTACCTGTCAGTGCAGCCATTGATTTATTAGCTTTTTCAACACTTTGAGCAAAGTAGAAGATAGCTTGAGGATACAATTTGTTCTCATACAATATTCTGGATGCCTCTAAATCTTTTTCTGCTATCTCCAATAACTCTTCAGCTAATCCCATTTTATTTCATTCCTCAGCAACTAAACTCCAAATCATCATTAGTGGTAATTCAGCTTTAAGTTCATCATCAAAACTTTTCTGTTTTTTAAAATTTAGTTTTCATGCTTAGTCAACAACATTTTTAAATCAAAAATCCTGTCAGCAACAAACTTAGGAACATTCGCTTCTATTTCATAAGAAACAAGCATTGGAATTATCGGCAAAGCAACTCTCAGTTTCTGATCTACGCCCATAGGAGAATAAAGGTCATAGAGAACATCATCAATCTTCTTTTCTATCCCAGGGAGATCATGTTTAATTTCTTCAAGTTTTTGTTGGATAGTATCCAAGTACTCTTGAGTATTTGATTGCTCCTTGATTATTACTATTAGGTGTTCTACATCTAAAGTTATAGAATCTAATTTTGCCTCAAAAGAGTCCATTTTTGCAGGAAGCGACATTGTTGGAAGCACGGAAATTATTGTTGTAAGAATTGCAATCTGGTCTTCAACTAGAGTACAGTTCTGAATCTCTTCAATCCTAGAAATTAGATTTTCATTTCCTGAAACGGTAGGTACCTGCCTATTTAAAATGAAAAATAAATCATCAAGATTCTTTTTCATCTGTTCTTGACTTCCAATTTCCCATTTTTGTACTTGTTTATTAACAGAGTAAACAATAGACTCCGCATCTGTTCCCTTTGCTTCTTTACAAGCAACCTCAGCTTTCTTCTTTAAAATATCAATTAGTTCTTTTATATTTGCCCTGAAGAATGGACTTGATTTTTTGAATAAAAGGTACATAGCAGGTGTTTTGTATTTGTTTTCATCCATTAACTGGTCTACATGAGTACAAATATCAGAACAATATCTAAGTATTTCTTGGTGTTCAAATTCAACATCTTTGGCACTTTGCACAGTTTCAAGAACATTAGCTAATTGTTCAACAGCTTCCAGAAGCTTCTGCTTGCTCTCAGAACCACCTATCTCTTCTTTTGCATTTTCAATGTACACATCAATTTCTTTTTTTGACATTGTCTTTTTGAAAATCACAGCATCAAAAGAACGATAAAAAGGATAACAGAACTTTGCAGGATTATATAGAGCATCTTCTTTTGCAGCGTTTTCAAAATGAGTAATTGCCTTCTCCAAAAAATATTTCAATTCATTTTCGCTTTCTGAATTTGATGCCTTATATATGCTGATTTTTCCTATTGAATGATTTGCAGAAGCTCTGGCATTAGGGTCTGTATTTTGTAATAATTCATACAAGTAGGTTTCAGTTTTTAGCTTGATGTTATCGGAAATAAAAGGAAATACGTTACTTAATTCATAAGAAACGTTTGTTACTATTTGGTTATTTTCATCTTGTGTTAATCGACACATTTCTTTCCATACGTCATATTTTGCTTCTTCAGGAGCAGCTTTGAATATATATGAAATATAGGAAGATGCTCCCTGTCTAATATCTTCATCATCATCATTAAGTAGTTCTTGAACGATATCCCATGCTTGCAATTTATACTCATCCGGAACATATTGAAAAGAATAAGACAAAGCATCGGAAGCACACCATCTGTTATCTGAATATATGTCATCTACAAGCGCATATAAAGCATTCCAAGCTTGTACTTTGAGTTCATCCGGTAAATACTCAAAAGAAACGGCAAGTGCATAAGATGCAGCAAATCTTACAAATGGATATTCATCTTCTACTAACGTATGTATGGCTTCAAATGTTTCATTCCTGAATTGATTGGGTATGTAAGAAAAAATATCCCCTATCGTTGAAATAATACGGTCCCTAACATTTGGATCATCATCACCTGTTAATTTTATTAAATCAAACCAAGCATCAGATTTATCCGGAAGTGAAGTGAATACAGATCCAATAGCTGAAGCTACACTGTGAATGGCTTCTGAATCGCTAATGTTTGTTAATCTTACCAAATCATTCCAAGCACGATATTTATCGGGGAAGTATGGAACTGCATAAGCAAGTGCAAAACTTGCATTATATCTAACATCTGAATCTTCATCACCTGCTAATCTTATCAAATCGGACCAAGCATTAGATTTGTCATTTAATGACTCGAAGTTATTTGATAATAAGTCAGCAGCTTTTAAACGATTATTTACGTCTTTACTCAAACTAAGCCCATGAATTTCATCTTGATTCGCTGACATCTGCCTTGTAAATATAGCATGTCAGTATAAATAAAATTCTATTCAGATACATTTACTGTTTTATTCTAATTTTGTAATCATCTGATACTGTGGTGTTACTATACATAAAATAATCAAATTGCTTCATAAGATACATATTTCATTAAATGTGAACTGACAATTATTCCTCTTTTTTCCTTATGACATCATCAAGTGTTTTGCTGCTCTTAGTGTTCCTTTCAGCTTTCCACTCTATCCATCCGTTGGCTGTTCTGGCTAGCACAACAGAAGCCGCCATAGATGGTGAAGAAAAGGTAAAATCCTCCTGGAAAACATACACACCGTCTTCTTCTTTTAAGATTCCATTGTCTACAAGGTTAGCTCTAAAATTTGTGATGCCTTTCTGAATAGATGGTGTTTCTTCTATGTTTGACTTAGATCCTTTATTAACAACAAACCCTTCTTCAGTATATTCACCAACAGCATCAGCATCTTTACTCTTGCAGTAGTAAGTATTTTTCTTGCTTCTCTTTGTTTGCTCAAAAATAGGATAACCAAGAGTGGCCATTATGATTTTTAATTCATCAAAGAAACGTAAAACAAAATCCCGGTCTTGATCTGTCAGTGATGATTTGGTGGGAGTATTACTATTTTCCAGAGTACATTTATTGACTAATTTGGCCTGCTCACAAGCATGATTTTCAAGATACTTGATATGGGCTTTGTTCAAGTTGTTTTTCTCTGAAACAAAGCATATAGCCTGATTCCAGAAATCCTTCTTTTTGTGGTGATCGCTTAAGCGAGTGGTTAATATTTCAGACTCACCAACATACACTTTAGGTTTTCCAACTTCGTCTTTTTCACCTATTAAGAAGTAAAGTCCCGGCTGTTCAAGTTCTGGTCGTTTCAGACCAGCATCCAATTTTGCTCTAGGAATGGAAACAGCTTTGACAATAGAATCAAAGAACTCGCATATTTTCACTCCCTGTGGGTTGGCATCTGGCAGGTAAATTGAAATTGTTCTTCCTATTGTCATTGATAAGACCCCTTAGTTAATTATTCTCGGTAAATATTATCAGTGGGAAAGTAAATAGTTTTGTTTATATTTTGAGAATTTAATTGAAGTATTGGATGAATCCACTTTGGATTTTCTACAGTGATAAAATCATCTTTTGCTAACCACATTTCTTCTTCTAAACATGTAACAGCAGAAATGAAAACATTAAATTCTTTTCTAGCAAAGTTGCCTATTCTAGTCCAGATTTTTTGGGAAAATTCCTTGAAACCATTTGGATCTTGATAACGAAAATCATATTCTGGATAAAAATCAGGGCCATTAATATAATAATTAACTGTATCGACTATTTTAGATGTCCCACATTCAATACAAAGACTAACTAAATCTTGTTGTGTGTAACTAAATCCAATATCAATTTCATTATCATATTGGTTATCTAAAAAGAAAATACTATGTAAACAACCTCCACATTTTGGGCATGTTGGAAAAACTGTAGGAATAATTTCTATTTCCTCAGATTTTGTATCAACATAAGCTATCTTGTATTCTTTAGAGTCACACCTTAAATAGTCTTCAATGTCCGCATAATCTGGGTTTGTTAGTATATCGAAATATCGGTTAGTATTCGGTGAGTAAAAATCAGCCGGCTTGTCGCCTAGTTTATCATCAAGCTTTAATTCAAATAAATCGTGTTTTTTTGCATAAAAGATTATTTGACCTTTTAAAGTGTTATATTGATTTATGCTCAATTCTAAATTTTTATTAGCTTCTTTTGCCGTGTCTAATGCTATTTGTAATGATTCCTCCATATCATGATTCATTTTAAAACTATCTAAAAATGCCTTCAGGCACACTTTTGAAGCTATTTCAGGGTTATGTATTGCTTCAAAATTTGATTTTGTCTTTCCAAAAATCAAATTATTTTCATCTGCTAGAACAGTATATGACGATTTTAAGTGCAGATTTTCTTTTTCTAAAAAGTCATAATTATCCAACTTTTCTTTGTGCTTATTAATAATTTCAATCCACTTTTCTAAATAATCTTTATTCTTTTTTTTGATGATATTTTCAGTTGGAATGGAAACTGTAAGTGATTTAGCACCATCTTTAATCAACGGAGCCAAATATTTTAACAAATTTTTATCAATAGACAGCCAATATGCCACGTCATTTGTTGTATCTACTAAGATTAGTAATGTAGGCAATATGCTTCTTTCACAATAAGCGAGGTATTTTAGGTTACATTGATGTTTTGGTATTTTTAAATTATTATCAGATAATTTTTTAATCTGGACATCTATTCTTCCCAAAGGTATTTGGTTATCATTTGTAATTTCTAAGATACCGTCTGTATTAGGAACTTTGTCATTTTTTCGAATATCTGTCTTTACATTTTCATGAATTATATGTTCAAAAATACTAATTGCCTTATTTTCAGGAATATTAGATTTTGGATATGGGGCTGGATCCGCTTTTATTATTTTTGTCATGTGAAATAGAAGCATAGATTGATATATAAATTTGTTTAGAATCTGTAATACTTATGCAGATAGTGTAGTAAGTAATAAATAAAAAAATATTCAATTTTCTCCTTGGATTTAAACAAGAACATTCTAAAATTCTGAGTATCTATTTTCTAGGATACCTATATCCCCAAACAAAAATGCGGGGTAATAGTAATAACCAAAAAACGCAACGTTCTGTTTATTCGTTAGAACTACATATTGACATTTCACATAAATGTTGAAACAACCTTTAACTTATATCCGGGAAATAATTCTGATTCGCTAAGTTTTTCCTGTGTTTCACTATTCATAGCCTTAAATCGTTTGCCTACAATTTCAGCAACGTTTTTATCTCTTAAAAAAATCATATACGGATTATCTTTAAGTTTCCTCTTTGCCATAGATTTAAAGCTTTTATTAGATTTGTGATTTAATTTAAGAAAAGAAAGTTTTAGAGTATAGTCGATGGATGGTATAGTTGATTGTATTATATCGCTTTGTGAGTCATTTTTCAGTCGCCTTGTATCAGTGAAATTTGCTTGTAGTCTTGTTTCTTCGATATTTTTTTTAATCGACTGATGTAAAGTTTTGATATAAGATAATTCATCTTTATCACGATAAACTATGGAATGTGAGCAGTTGAACAGTTGAAGTTTATTAATTGCATCTATATCAGAAGTATTTTCAATGAGTATGATATGATCAGAATCCGAAGACACCTCATAGAATTTTGGATCAAACATTAAAAGAGATAATTTCTCATTAAGCGGACAACAAATTTGAAGCCCAGGTGATTGCAACCCTACTAGCATCCGTTTTTTAAGTTTTACATAGTTATATAAAACTACTGGAGCGTCACTTGTTATAAAGTTCACATGAGTATTATTCACGAGTAGAACAGGGAATAAATCCTTTATTAGGTCTACCCCCACCATTGCAGGACCCATTGCCAAAAATTGAGACCGTGGAAACCTATCTGCTATTAAGTCAGTTTTTTCCAAATTATCTGTTTCAATGGTTTCAAGATTATACTCAGAAACACTTTGAGAGAACTCTTTTATAAATTGATCTGCAGTCTCTTGCATTTTTTTGGTACGCGCATGTTGTAGCAAAAGAAATAGTAATAAGTCTAAGTAAGAGTCTCGATTTATATCACCAAAATTTTGTTGATTGACTATTTTTTTTATTACTTTTGATTGAGAATATTCTAAATCACTTAATATTTTTTCCCACTCACCGTTATCATCGTAAAAATAGCTTGATTGACAAAGGTTCCTTATTGAGGCCGTCTAATTAGATCTTCGGCATAAAAGCTTATCCTTTTTTTTCGTCATCTTCATCATCTATCTTTTTTTTTTTTGGGGGGGGGGGGCGGCAGCTATAAATAGCATAAATCTGGCCCGCCTCATGGCTAAAAAAGTAATGATGTATGGAGGAGTCCAATTTGAGGACTCTATTGAAAACTATCTGAACAGGGAAAGCGCCTCAATTTGCCAATTCCTGCACTTTCTCTGCATAGAAGACATTTCACAGTACTTAGAGCGTACTGTGTATGCCAACAAAAGTTGGCATTACAAATATAACATTTCCTCAATGATAAAACTCTTCATTGTTATGTGTTTCAGGCAGTTATCTTATGAGAAAACAGTCGCCTCATTAACAGAAGAAGAGGCAATACTACTCGCTTTTTGCGATAACAATGGTGTTGTAAAACTTCCTTCATCAAAGACCTTGCATAATTTTGTAAAATATCGATTAGGAGAAGATGGAATAACTGAAATAATGATGTTAGTTGGAGAAAGAATCCTTAAACTTGCTCAAATAAAAGAAGCTAAGATCGATTCAACTCCGCTTGAAGCTTCAAGATACGATAAATATGCGGATTATAATCCTCATTACAAATGCAAGATGGACAAAGCTCATATCACGATGGTAGGAACTTATCCCGTGTTCATGACACATACAAATGGCAAAGCAGGAGATACTCATGAACTCATCAAACACATTCAAGCATTGAAGAAAATGAATGCGGATATTGACATGTATTCTGCAGATACGGGTTATAAAGCATTCAAGAATCATGCAGATATCTGGTATCATTTGAATGCAAGGCCAGTTATTGCATATCCAAAAAATGCTGTGATCAGCAAAGATGGCGAAATGGACAAAATCGATCATTGGGTAAATAAAATGTGGTTTCTGGGTGGGAATATACTTGCAAGTACTGAAGAAAAACTAAAATTCCTATATGAGATTGGAATGTCTAAACAGGTTGGGATGAACTTACGTAATCAAAATATGAGGGATGAATCGTTCTATGAGCTATACAAGAAAAGAGGAGAATGCGAATCAAAGCACGGACACATTAAAGATGTGGTCAAGTTCGACATCAGAAGAGTTAGAGTAGAGAGTAGAAAACTCTACTCTCTACTGAGTTTTGTATCGTATCAGTTACTTGTACTTACAGAAATACAGAATGGGTTTGAGAAAAGAAATTCATTTGGAAGCTTTTATTGAAAATGTTTGTCTAATTAGAATAGAGGTATTTGGAAGCTAATTAGATAACCTCTTATTAACATTTTAGATGAAGTCTTAGAATCCAAATGATAACTATACACGTAAGTAGAATCGTTAGAAAAGTTTCTTAAATAAAACTGAGGAACATAATGTTGTTTTTTATAGGCAGGCATGATAAACACATAAAATTGTTAAGGTCTTAAACTTGATTCCAAAATATATATAGATGTTTATTATGTTGTGTAAAATCAATTAACTAAAAGGAAGTAAGTGCTAAAAAACACTTACCAACTTTCTCACTTCCTTTGTCCAGAAATTGAACTTCTCACCACTCAGAATCCTATCCTTCATTCTTTTGAGTGTGCTTCTTTCCATTACTCCATATTCTCTAGCTTCCTTTGGAGTCATAGACAATATCCATTGCTTGATACCTTCTTCATCAATGAAGGTCTGTGCTCTCTGAAGCTCTAATTCCTCTTCATCAATATTGTTTGCTTCCTTACCAATGTAAAGAATACCATCTGCATGAATGTGTCTCCTTTCCAGAAGTCCAATATCACCCTCAAACTTATGTTCAGGGTGCTCTGCATACTGCAATATGGTTTTACTCAGTGACTTGAAATAGTGTGATCCTTGCATGATCTCTCCTGCTTCATAGTCAATGAATGGCTCATGAACTATCTTTTGTGGATTGTCACAAAAAGGTGCAAGAGGTTTTATTGCTCTGCCATCCTCCTCAACAGCTTGAAATCCAACCAGACAGAAGTTGAAAGGTTTTATCATTTCCTTCCAAGGTTTGCTCTTATTGAGCTTCTTGAACCTGTTCCATACATTAGGAGTGCTAACAGAAAGCTTTGAGATAGCATACATATTACTGTATTTTTCCACAATATCTCTGGAACTGATCAAACCATAATGCAATTGCAGTAGATCGTTCCATATTTCCTCATGCCAATCCCCTTTTCCATCCTTTGAGAATGGGTTTGTCAGATGACCTAAACCATGAAGCTTGTAATCCTTGAACATTATCTTGTTTCCATTGAATCTATACAATGGATAACGTTTGGATGAGATTCCATAAAACCAGTAATCCACTTTTTCAGGCTTTAGCAGAGGTATATCTAGATTATAGGGGTTTAGAGGTTGGAAATACTCTGTAATTTCCTCTGCATATTCAGGAGGTACAAAGATAGAGTCAGTATCCATATAGGCGTGTGCAGTCCCTAATTCCTCTACCTTTGCCTCTGCCATTGCCAAAAAGAGCTTTGAGCCAGAGGTGATCATAACAGCCAGTAGAGGATGATAGAAGTTACCTGGCTTTTCGTACCTATTCTCTGAGGTACTGAAAGAATCAAGACCATAAACCTCTATGTCGCTTTTCCTGTCCTCTGGATTAAGCTCTATAAATATTCCATAGCTCATGGCATTGACAAGTATCTTAATTGCCTGTGCTCTGCTCTTTAACTGTTGATACTCTGGACTTTCTGGATCAATACCCTTCATTTCAATCTTGATCTTCTGTCTTTCCTCAACAAGCACCTGAACAAGATTATCCTTTTCAGGATCAATATCAATCCCAAGTATCTGTGACTCTCTTAATCCTTCCTGAACGCCTACTGGAATAAACCTGACAGCTTCAATGATCTCCGGTGCTTTGCCAGTGAGAATCACGGAAGCTATGACATCAGGTAATGCATACCACAATTCATGACTAGAAGACAGATAATTGACACCAACATTAAATGAGCCATTATCCTCTTTGTAATCCATCCTTACAGGCAATATATCTCCATCAGGGCGAAGCTTAACCATTACAACAAAGTCTTTCCAGTTATCCTCCTTTTGCAGATATTCAAGATTGACTATTTCCAGTAACTCTCTGATTTCCTCGGTTACAATCTCTGTTTCAATGTAATCTGCAATCATGAGATTCCACAGACCCATTACCATTGTAACCGTTGGATACATACTTGTAAAATCAAGAGTTGTAACCTTAGTTGGAACTTTCCTATTTCTGCATTCACACCTACCCCCATAATATGAGGTCATTATCTGCCCCTTCATATTATCAGGGAAATCATAGTTCTGCTCACTCAATGGTTTTAGTCCTAATTGCTTCAAAGCATATTTTCCAAGAGAAGCAGAACTGAATATCTTGGTAGGAGGAACATCAATATTGTAGAGATCAAGCTCCTTGATCAATCCCCCATACACATCAAAAGTGCTCTCAACATCCCTTATTAGATAATCAAGATACATTTTGGTAACAGTACCGTGTTTAATATCCTTCATCTTCTTGTGTCTTGTATCGAGCAATTCACAGGCTTTTTCAAGTGAGAGTTTATCGTCTTGAAGCAAGACTTTACCTAATGTCTGAGCATCTAGAAAATGACCTGAGAAATAGTCATCTCCTATATTGTACTTCGTTGTTGTGAACTTGAAACTGTTACTTCCACCAAGCTTCTTGATCACAATAGGAGGTTTGAACCTGTTATCTGAAAGAGTAAAAGTAAAACCACCTCTATTCTTTACCTTTGAATTGTTTCCAAACTTTGCCAGTCTGCTTATATCAAAAGCAAGATTGAAGCCTACACAAAGGGTTTTTAATCCAAATACCTCTGGATAAAATACATCATCAACGAACTCTTCACAAAGGTACAATTCTATGTCCTGTTCTTTGGCATAGTTCAGAAGGGTCTTTGTTTCCCCTTCATTGAGCATTTGAGGATCATAAAAGAGTCCTTCATGTTGGATATATCCATCTTGATAGGTCTGGAAGAAACCAACCTTCATATTCTGATACTGGTCTATCGTGGTTTCAGTATCGAAAACAAACACCCTATCATACCTTAATTGAAGGTTATTATTGTAAAAAGGGTTATACTGTTGATTCTTCACTTTCACAGTATATCCCCTTACAGCAATCTTGCCCATAATGAATCAGCCTCCAAACCAATGAGACGGAGCTGTTTACCCATTCCTTCCATTAAAACCCCCATAGAAACGAGCATGAACCTTAATTTATCCTTGCGTGATGCATTGCTTGATCTAACCTTACGAGGTAGTTTATTTTGCTGTTTTGTGACCTTGAAATGACAGTTCTTACATAATGGAACAGTTTCTTCTGAATTGTTCCTTCCATAAACATGATGTAATTCTATCAGTTCAGGGTCATCTTCACTACATCGAAGGCATCTAAGAACTGTCTTTCCTTCCAATTTTTGTCTCTTTATACTTCTTTTTGATATTTCTTTATCCATAGTTACCACTCCTCAATTCATATATAATTCCTGAAATTCACCTTCAACCTGAGCTTCCTCGATCTCGTAAAGGCGGTCTAACCGCGTTTCAAATGAATGTTCTTTTCCCGCGTTATCGACGATTTTAACGCCCTCGAACTTCTTTAATCGGGATATATCACCGTCTTTCAGCGTTCTATCAACCGCGTCCTTGTATTCCGCGATTAGATAACGGTCTTTAGAATTCCGCGTTACTATCGTTATATGACCCGCGTCTCGATCATAGAACCTCATCTCAACTTCAAGACTATCGTTTTTTGTAGCCTTCCATCTTCCATTCTCTTTGTACAGGTTACGTCCCAGAAGTTTGATTGCATCTTTATTTTTCATCCCAAACTTCTCTGTCATTTGGTTGAGACTTGCACCCTTTCTCATGGCTCTGAGAATCTGAAGTGATCTGTGTCTTTCCGTCTTCTGAAGAGATGTCAGAGATTCCCATCCTGCTTTAGAAAGGTTATAGTCACTTATTTTGAGGTCTCGGAGTTGCTTCAGGCTCTTGTCTGGAAACATTTTGTGTTTCCTGATGATCTCCTTTGCATACCTGGTATCTCTGGGCATAGCCTTGAGCCATTGACCATAGGTTCTGAAATCCTTGGAGAATTCAGGTCTGCTCACTTTTCCGTCTCCCAGAGTTTCATTAGTGCTATCCTGATAACTTCAGCCTGAGAGCAACCGAAATAGTCTGACATCAATTCAAGTTTCTCCTTTAGGTAAGGAGACAAAGTTGCTATTGTTCTGCTATTCATTTCAATCACCTTATTAGGCAATTAATAAAATGATATAATTATTGATATTAACAATGATAACTATAGTAATAGCAAACTTAGAGTAAATGATATAAACTATAACAATTATGATATCATTAAGAGTACGTGAGGATATAGGGTATGTCAAAAGATGATATCGACTTCGAGGAAGAGATTATAGCCTATTTAAACAAAAACGGTAAGATGCGTAGGGAACGCTTAATTGATGTCCTTATAGAAAAGCATACTAAACCTAATGAAAAGGGACAAGGGATCATAGACCTTGGATATAGCAAGCCTACCCTTAACAGAAGGCTAAAAGAGCTAATTGATTCGGGTAAAATCATTAGTATTGGGTATGAGGAGCTTATACAATATGGTTTTAAGGTAACTGATCAAAGAGCTAAATATCTCTTCACATCAGAAGGTTTGAAACTCAAACAGCACATAGATGAGATGTTAAACCTCCTCATGAACGGTGATGAGATTGATAAACAAATGGCTTTGAAAGAACTAAATCGATATGAAACAATGTATTCTTTTGATGAGAGCCAGTTAGACCTTCTTGTACAAAATCTTACTACTGGAAATCCCGACCTGACAAATAGATTCCTGATAACCTTAAAGACCTATATCATTGACAAAGGAAAAGAACCAGATGATAAAGACGCTTTATTAAAGAGTCTAAAAACTGTTTTAGATAAATATGCTGACCCTAAAGGCAAAAGTGGACATGTCAGAAACGTTGCTATGTGTTTATTATGTCATTACAAAGATGAAGCTATAATTGATCAAATTGAGAAAGATGCAACCAGTTCAATTGATTTACAAAAGGCAGAAGAAGATTATGATCCGTCTTCTATTGCAGATATTGTTGTGAACAATCCGTCCCGACTTTTCAATCTTGAAAGAGAATTGATGAAAGAAGGGAAAAATGATGCTGCTCAGTTTGTCTCTAACATTAGATACAAGTGTATGGATCATCTGGGAATGATAGACCACTCAAAGCAAGAAGAAGCAGAAAGAAGCTTTGATGAAGCAGTCAAAAAGGCACTGGAAGAGGGTAATAACCAATGAAACTCCTACTTCTCAACGGACACGGAATAGACACACGTGTGAATGGGTCTAAATTGCATATTAGGGATGGTAGACATTCCACAGACATAGAACCGGAAAAGTATGTCTTTTCCCCCCAGAAAATAGACATAGACAATATAGTTGTCTATGGAAAGAATGGGAATATGACCATTGATTCTATTCGATGGCTGATAAAACATAATGTGCAGGTCACTATTCTGGATTGGGATGGTAAGCTTCTAACAACTATGCTTCCTCCTGAAAGTACTAATGTCAAAACCAAGTTCGCACAGTATCACGCTTATGAGGATCAGGACACTAGGCTTAAACTTGCCAAGAAGTTCATTGAAGCCAAGTTTGATAAGACCCAGGTAGTTCTGGACTATCTGAAACAACGTTATCCTGATATTGACAACGATTTTTCAAAGGACTCTTCCAAGCTTGCTGATGCAAGTAACATAAAGGAAGTAATGGGTGTTGAAGGTGCTGTTGCTGTCTATTATTGGGGACAGTTTGAAAAGTTCATTCCTGAAAAGTACGAATTTGATGACCGTACAGGCAGATACAAAACACGTCCTAGTGGTGCAGGAGATATGGTCAATTGTATGCTTAACTATGGCTATGCACTCCTTGAAGCTGAGTGTATGAGAACCATCAATGCAGTTGGTATGGACGTTCATGTTGGATTCCTGCATGAGATGGCATCAGGTAAGAACAGCTTAGCATATGATCTTCAAGAACCTTTCAGATTCCTTGTTGATCTGGCAGTGATCAATCTCATTGAGACTGACAGGATGGAGAAGAAGGACTTTATCAGGA
Source organism: uncultured Methanolobus sp. (assembly GCF_963665675.1). Classification (NCBI taxonomy): domain Archaea; kingdom Methanobacteriati; phylum Methanobacteriota; class Methanomicrobia; order Methanosarcinales; family Methanosarcinaceae; genus Methanolobus; species uncultured Methanolobus sp. The sequence goes on from NZ_OY762426.1 coordinate 2,975,464, forward strand.
CTGATAATTACTCACTCAGGCTCAGACCAAGTGGAGCTAAGAAGCTCACAGAGGAGTTCCAGACTTGGATGAATAAGAAAGTAACCTATCAGGATAAATCAATGATGTGGAGCTATGTCCTTTTACTCAAAACAAGAGAATTGGCTCAATTCCTGAACGGTAAAAAGAGGAAGATTGATTTTGTTACTCCTTCTTACGTGATTGAAAGACAGGATACTGATGAGATCAGGAAGAAAATACTGAGTATTTCCTATTCTGAATGGAAGGAGATGGGATTTTCTAAGGGAACACTGCATTATATGAAGAAAAATGCAAAAGGAAATAAACCGTTTACTCTCAATGCTCATGTGAGGGAACGGTTGGAAATGTGGGAAAGCATTTGACTTTTCTAATGTATTTTACAAAAATACTGGCAAAATAAATTCGATTATTTTTTAAATAATGCAATTTAGTATATCATTTATGAAATGCTTAACTAAATTGATATTACTACTTGTTTGTTTCCTACTCTTATTGTCGGTTGGATGTATTGAAGAACAACAACAAGCAATTGAAGAAAATACGGATTATGCTGAAGAAAATACGGTTAAAAAGTACACCGATATAGTTGTAGATAAAAACTATGGAATATATCCTACTGAAAAATCAACCTCTACAACAATAACAGGAATCTCTACAATTCAATTATATTTGCAAGAAGGAGATGAGATTATAATTTCAGTTACTGATGTAACTGGAGGAAATGAAAAAATTGGAATGCGTATATCTGAAAGTGATGGTTTCAAAACATTTGAAGAAACAACGATAACAAAAGAAGATACATACAAGTGGATTGTTCCACAAACAGATAGTTTCCATTTTTCATTTGACAGTGTGGGTATTGAATCTAAAGGGTTTCATGTCAAAATCGAAGTGACTTATGAAAGTATAAGCCAAAGATATTGGTCAAATAAGTATATTGAATAAAGTTACTTTTACATTACATAACGATATTTCTAAAGGAGGGTCAAAGTGGGTCTTTTAGATATATTTAGAAATAGATGGAAATGCGTTGGCACTGACAAACAACATGAAAATGGAGTTCTAATGCTAAAAGAATTTGTGCATCATGATATTTTAAAAACTCTTGATCGCAAAGCTGAACAAATCCATGGTTCAAAAACAGTATATGCAAAAGGTCGAACATATTATTATAAAGCTGTACCAAAAGGTGATTGGTTTAGTAATCATGGACATGGTGACAGATGGCTTAAAATATATCGAAAAAAAAGACAAAAATAATTTATGAAATAGTTGTACTATTTCTTTTTGTTCTTTGCAAATAAAACTCCGCCAATGGCTATAATCGCTACAACAATACCTAGTAAATTGTTAGTTGTAGCAATATCATCAGGGGATATATTTAGAGAAAAAGCAGAATCATCTAACTGTGCTTCTTCTTTAATAACATTAAATTCAATATTGTTAGGCTTTGATAAGTCTAAAACAAAATAATTCATACTGGTTAAATCTGATGATGAATAACCATGTGTAGAACCTTTTGTAGTTTCAAAACTTATAGCCCAATTCCCAATTCGCTCATTTTTGTTTAATGAATTATATTCTTCTAAAACAACATAAAAACCAGCTTTTTTGTTGGGTGGAATTAACACTTCCTCTATTAATGTAGTGTCGCTTCCTGAAGAGATTGGATAAAAACGATTTGAATCTTGATTAGCACTCATTTTAATATTGAGATTATTTACATTAATCCAAAAATCATTTTTATTAATAACAGTGAAATGAATTGCTAAGTTTTGTTCAACGGGTATTTCATCCTTATCTTCTAAAAGAACCCCACTAGTATCAACTAACTCACCATTAATATCTAAATTATAATTATTCGCATGTGCATTAGAAATACTTAACAACATTAAAAAAACAAAAATCAAACTTCTAAACTGATGCATAGCTTTAATTAATCTATTTAATTATTTAATAATTACTATTTTTTATAGTCCTTAAATCTCTGTGTCTGTTGTAACAAATATAGATTCAATACAAAATTGTAAACTGTTGATTGAAGAATTAGTTAAACTTCCTATAAATATTAAATCAAAATAAGCGTTGCGTTTTTTGGTTATTACTATTACCCCGAACAAAAATGCGGGGTAATAGGTAAGCTCAAAAAACCGAACTTTAACTATTAAGTTACTTTGTTTATAACAATTAAAAAAACTACTATTTTACTTCGAAAAATATATATCTTCAAAAAATCATAGAAGTAAGCGTATATGTATGAAGCAATTGTTGACAGTCCTTTGTTTTTATGGTCAGTCTTAGCATATTTAATTCTGCTATACCATTACTTTGGAATTGAGGAAATTCAAAACAAGATTAAAGGCGTAGAACTTGTTTTTGTTTCACTGGCATTAGGAACTATTTTTTTGATAGTTTATAAGTTTGTGTGGGCAATTCTAAAAAACATAATAGAAGCGACCAACTCATTAATTGAAATATATAATGTTTTACCAGTTACTTTTAACCCTTTCCAACCTGAATTACATGAGCCTGGGTCTACATGGCCGGAATTATATGCTTTAGTAATATTCATGTCAGTTGCTATTTATTATGCATCTGTATTGACATTCTTGGTTATCATCAAATTAATTAGATTCTGCTTTGATCCTGAAAATGTAATATTTCCAAAATATAAACGATTTTACTCTCTAAAAAAGTACAATATTTTTGAAATATTCTATTTAGTATTGCCACGAATAGCTGTTGTTTTTGGGTTGGTTTTTTTAGTAGGTACAATGCTATTAGGGCTCTTTACAAATCTCTCTTTTTCATTAAATATAATATCGTTTGTCAAAATAATAGCTGCATTTTCATCTACTGCATTAATTTTAATTTATGGAGTATTGATCTTGAACATTATTTATTTTGATAGGTTGATGTTTGTGCCTATTGGTAAACTTTTAAAAAGAAAGATTTCAAAATTTGTAGTATATAAGCAGCCAAATGCGGAGGCAATAAAAAAAAGCAAAGTATCCATGTTTGTAGATAGATACTTCTATCTGATTATTGTTCTAGCTGCTATTTGGATGGCTTCAATGTTGACACTAGACTATTTCAATCTAAAAGTTTCATTTAGTGAATGGGGGTCTGCCTTACTTCTACTTTTAACATCAATTATATTGGTATTTCGAAATTATAAACAAAAAAACAAGAAAGATATGAACAAAAAAAACTAATGTTCATATCAATTTCCTCACAGCCTTAGTGCCCAAATTCAACTCTCCTGTTTCCCTTATCCTTTTCTGCATATCCCACAATGTAGTCTTTGGAACTCCTAGCTCCTTAGCTTCAGATACAGATATATTGAGAATCTTTTGCATGATCTTCTCTTTATTCCTGAACTCCTGGGCTCTCTTGATTCCTAAAGACTGCTCATCTATGCTGTTAGCTTCCTTTCCTATCTCTATGGTATCCTTTGCATGAACGTGTTTTCTTGCCAGAATACCAATGTCACCTTCAAACTTATGTTCAGGATGTTCCGCATACTGATTTATTGTCCTACTCAATGGCTTAAAATAATGCACTCCTTCCTTTGTCTCTCCGGTTTCATAGTCCAAGAATGGCTCATATACTATCCTCTGATAGTCCTTTGTAAAAGGTGCTAAAGGCTTGACAGCTTTCTTATTCTCTTCTATCGTCTGGAAACCAACAAGGAAGAAATTAAAGGGTTTAATCTGTTCCTTCCACTCCTTTCCTTTATTCAACTTATCAAACCTATGCAGAACATTAGGAGTACTGACAGTAAGCCTGGAAATTGCATACATAGTAGAGTACTTCAGCTCAATATCTTCAGGTTTTACAATTCCATAGTGTACCTTAAGAATGTCAATCCATATTTCATCATGCCATTTTTTCTTATTTGAAAATGGGTTTGTTAAATGTCCAAGTCCATGCAACTTAAAATCTACTAACTCAAACTTTCCATCAATGATACGATACAAAACATAACGCTTTGAAGAGATACCATAGAACCATACATCTTCTTTCCCTTCTTCTTTCTTTAGAAGAGGAATATCAAGTTTTGGGTTGTAAGGATTTAGTTTATTGAAATAATCAACAACTTCCTGTGCATGTTCAGGAGTAACAAAAATACTGTCAGTATCCATGTAAGCATGAACAGAACCCAACTCTTTTACTTTAGCTTCAGCCATAGCTAAGAATAACCTTGAACCTGATGTAATCATTGAAGCAAGCAGAGGATGGAAATATTTTCCTTCTTTCTCATACTTGTTCTCTGATGTTTCAAAACTATCTAATCCATGTACTTCAATGGTGCTTTTCTTATCCTCTGGATTCAGTTCAATAAAAATCCCATAACTCATAGCATTTACAAGGATTTTAATAGCCTGTGCTCTGTTCTTCTCTTGACCTTTTATCTTCTGTCTTTCTTCAACAAGAGCCTGAACCAAGTTTTCCTTTCTAGGATCAATCTTAATTCCAAGAATCTCTGTTTCCTTCAATTCTTCCTGAATACCTACAGGAATGAATCTAAGAGCTTCCACAATCTCAGGCACTTTTCCAGTGAGGAGGACTGAACTTATAACATCAGGCAATGCATACCATAATTCAAAGTCGGATGTCAGATAATTAACACCTACATTATACGCACTTCCATCCCCCTTGTAATTCTTCCTTACAGGCAAAATGTCCTCATCTGGATGTAACTTAACCATAACAACAAAATCCTTCCAATTATCCTTATTTTGAAGGAAATCAAGGTTTATGTCTGAAAGTAGCTCCTTTATTTTCTCTGTTACATCCTTTGTTTCAATACTTTCAGCAATGATGAACTTCCAGAGATCAAGTAGCATTGTAACTGTTGGATACATACTTGTAAAATCAAGAACTGTAATCTTTGTAGGTACTTTTCTTATCTTGCATTCACATCTCCCTCCATAATAAGAAGACATGATGTTTCCAAGCAATACAGGAGAGAAATCAGGATTCAATTCAAGGAAAGGCTTTACTCCCAGCTGCTTCAAGGCATATTTGCCAAGAGAAGCATTACTGTATAATTTTGTAGGTGGGATATTAATATTGTAAATTTTTAATTCAGCAATAAGTTTCTCATATACTTCCCAAGTTGCACGAACATCTGTGATAAGATAATCAATATACTCTTCAGTTACTCTTCCATGTTCTACATCTTTTATTTTCTGGGTTTTTGTTTTAAGTAACTCGCAGGCTCTTTCAAGGGACATGTGTTCTTCTCTAAGTAGAACTTCAGCAATCGTTTGAGCATCAACAAAATAACCATAATGCCTGTCTTTACCTTGATTCTCCTTTGTTCCATTCAACTTGAAACTGTATGCAGAACCAAGTTTCTTAATGACAATTTGAGGATTCTCCTCTTTGTTAGAGAGTGTAAAAGTAAATCCTCCTTTGTTCTTATCCCTTGAATCTCCAACCCTTTTAGCAATCCTGCTAATATCGAATGGCAGATTGAAACCTACACAAAGAGCTTTGAAGTTCAAGACCTCTGGATAAAATACATCATCAATGAATTCTTCAAGAGTATAAAGAGCAATGTCATTCTTGAAAGAATATTCCTTAAATATCTCTGTTTCCTCTTCATCAAGCATAGAAGGGGCATAAAATAACCCTTCATGTTGTATTCCTCCATCCTGATAAATTTGAAAGAACCCTATCTTCATATTTTGGTATTGATCTATTGTAGTCTCAGTATCAAAGACTAATACCCTTCTATGATGGAGGATGAGGTCTTCTTTAAAATCAGAAGGCTTGGTTTTCTTCTTACCTACCTTCTGTGTATAAACCCTAAGTGCTAGCTCATCAGACATTTTCAACCATCTCGTATCCAACTTTCATTAAGCGGTTTCCAAGTTCAACAGCTAAAGCACCAATAGAGATTATATTGAAAGCTCTAAGGTTCTGTAAAGAAGTATTCTTAGACCTTGCTTTAGGTTTAATCCTGTTTTGTTTAGAAGTTACCTTAAAATGACAGTTCTTGCAGAGTGGCTCAATCCAGTCTGAGTTATTTCTGCCATCAACATGATGCATCTCAATAACATCTGGATTATCCTCTCCACATACGATACATGCAGTAGGTGGTATCTTCCCCCTTCTCTGCCTTTTCTTGAAATCTTCATAAGTTTGCTTATCCATAGTATCCACTCCTCAGCTTTGATATATCTCCAAAAATTCAGGTTCTTCTATTGTTTCCTGTATTTCATACAGTCTGTCAAGATCAGTTTCAAAATGATGTTCCTTGCCTTCAGCATCAACAATCTTAATGTCCTTGTATTTTTTAAGAATGGGATTATCAGGGTTCTTCAATGCCTTCTGTACATCATTGAAGTACTTTGCAATCCTGCTTCTGTCTTTAGAAGATGTGGTTACAATGGTTCTGACCCCATCTTTTGTGTAAACCAACATTTCAACTTCTAAGCTATCTGTCTTGGTTGCAACCCATTTTCCTTTTGATTTATGAAGCTGCTTGCCAAGATTTTTTAGTACAAAATCCTTTCTGAGTCCTCTCTTCTCCATAGCCTGAGTTAGTGATTCTCCCTTTCTGATAGACCTTAAGACCTCAAGAGACAGGGTTCTATCTCTCTTCTGTTGTGATGTCAGAGTTTCCCATGCTGTTTGGCTCAGGTCATAGTCACTTATCCTAAGTTTCCTTAGTTGGCTCAGGCTCTTATCTGGAAATAGTTTATGTTTGCTAATGATCTCTTTTGCATACTTTGTGTTCCTGGGTTGAGCTTTGAACCATTCCCCATAAGTTCTGTATTCTCTGGAAAATTCAGGTCTGCTCATGCTGCATCCTCCAGATACCGTATGAGAGCAATTCTCACTACTTCAGCTTGAGAACAGCCATATTTCTCAGAGTACGATTCCACTTTCTCCTTAAGGTAAGAAGAAAGGCTTATTACAAGTCTTTCTTTGTGAGTCATGTTATTCAAAATACACTATGTAACTCATCATACCTGTACATAAACTGAGTATAAGATTAAGTATAAATATGATATACTTCTTATATCAATTAGGGTATAATTATGTATAAAAAAGGGTTAAATTTTGACCTAGAGGTTAAAGACATATTATCAAAACAAGGGTATGTTAGAAGAGCACAACTCATACAAACTCTAATGAATAGACACAAAAGAGATAGTGGGTATAGTGAGAAGAGTATCAATCGAAAGATTGACAGTATGGTAAAAAGGGGCATAGTGACTAAACTTAAAGGAGATGCTCTTAAAAAAGCAGGGATCAGAGTAGAGGATGGTAGAGCTAGCTTTTTTACTCTTAAAAAAACAGAGGACATAAAGAGACATATAGATACGATTATAGGAAAAATAGCCTCGAATAATCCTATTATACAAAAAATGGCTCTTAAAGAGCTTGAAAAATATAAGAAACGATATACTCTTAACCCTAGTCAATTAGACATACTTATAGCCCAACTAGACACAGAGGATATAGACCTTATAGACCATATCCTAAGAATAGTCTATACCTATATAGACATAAAGAATATAGAACCCTATAACAGACATGAAGCCATTAAGATGCTTAGAACCCTACTAAACAAGTATCCTAAACCATTACCTCATAGACATAAAAACCTTAGAACTCATTTTATCTATTTACTAGGACACTACAAAGATAGTGCTGTTATTGATAGACTAAAAAAGGATGCAGAGGAGTTAGATAACCTTCATGAAATGGAAGACTATGATTCTAACTATACAGCACATGTAATAGAGGAACATAGAGAAGAACTCTATGAGTTTGAGGAAAAGTTAAGACTAGAGGATAAAGAAGAGCCTGCTCAGTTCATTGCTCAGGTAAGGGTTAGAGCTATGATTCATCTAGGGATGTATGACGATCCTTTTGTTCAGAATAATGCTGATGTGGAGGGTTTCTAATGAAAATGCTTCTTCTCAATGGACATGGAATAGATATGCGTGTTAGTAGTGCTAAACTGCATATCAAGAATGGTAGAACTTCGTCTACTGAAGAACCTGAAGAGTACGTTTATTCTCCAAAAAGGATGGATATAGATCACATTATTGTTTATGGTAGGAATGGAAATCTTACTCTTGATGCTATCAGATGGCTGATTAAACATAATGTCCAAGTTACTTTTCTTGATTGGAACGGTAAAATTCTAAGCACCTTGCAACCTCCTGAAACTACCAATGTCAAGACTAAGTTTGCTCAGTATCATGCTTTTGAGGATAAGGAAAGCAGGGTTAAGATAGCAAGGAAATTCATTGAAGCAAAATTTGATAAATCAATTGTAGTTATGGATTACCTGAAACAACGATATCCTGCAATAGATTATGATTTCTCAGAGGATATTGAAAAAGTGAAATCTGCAAAAACAGTCAAGGAAATCATGGGTATTGAAGGCGGAGTTGCTTGGAAGTACTGGAACGAGTTCAACAAAGCTGTTCCTGAAGAATATGATTTTTGTACTAGGGTAGATCAGTACAGGAGACCAATGGGAGCGGGTGACAAAGTAAATGTTATGCTCAATTATGGTTATGCCCTCCTTGAAGCTGAATGCTTAAGAGCTATCAACACAGCAGGTCTTGATGCTCATGTAGGTTTTTTACATGAGATGAATCCAAGCAAGAACAGTCTTGCTTATGATCTCCAAGAACCTTTCAGATTCCTTGTTGATATGGTAGTAATCAGCCTTATTGAGTCCAATAAGATGGATAATACAGACTTTATTAGGACTGAGAGCTATTCACTCAGGCTCAAACCTTCAGGAGCTAAGAAAGTGACTGAGGAGTTCAATAACTGGATGAACAAAAAAGTTCCATACAACAAGCAGTCTGTTATGTGGAGTTATGCTCTGTTATTGAAAACTAGGGAGCTTGCTCAGTATCTTGTTGAGAAAAAAAAGACCATTGATTTTAGTAAGCCTGCTTTTGCTGTTGAAAGGCAAGATTCAGTCAATATAAGGCAGAAGATACTGAGTATTTCTTACTCTGATTGGAAAAAGATGGGATTCTCAAAAGGTACTCTGCATTACATGAAGAAAAATGCTGAAGCTGATAAACCATTTACACTTAATGCACATGTAAGGGAAAGGTTGGAAATGTGGAACGGAACTTAAAACGGTTTAATATTTAAAAACATAAACCTTGATAATTCTTCATATCAAGGTTCAAAAGGTATTTTGTTTTTAAAAACTCCATTTTAATCCATGAATTTCTATTTTTGTCTGGGATAGATCTATACCTGCTGGAACTGTAAATGCTACCCATCCTTCTTTAGTTACATTTGGATATGCAGTACCGTATCCTTCAAATTTAGGATTATAACTTCTATCTACTGTTAAAAATAGATCATGTGTGTTTAAAGAACCTAAAACCCCATAATATATTTTATCCGAATATGAATCAGAAACACCATATGCAATATTGTTCTTGTTGGCTTTAATTTCATTTCCAGCATATAATAATTTAGGAGTGTCAACTTCTTCTGAATCAAACGAAAACATACTAAGTGAAACTGTATTACTCGGTGTTTCTACTTCTCCTACATTTGTAACTTTTAAATATACCAGTAGGAATTTTGCCCCATCTGGTGGATAATATTTGTTAATTTTATCGTTAATTGCTTTCTGCTCAAAATGATCAACAAATTTGTATTCACTAACACTTATTTCTATATCATCACTTGTAATCGCTGTATCACCAATAACCAAATCAGTGCTAGCCAAATCTTCAGTAATGCACCCAGACATACCAACAACGATTAACAATAGCACTAAAATTTTAAAATCCATTTGTACCACCTTTTATAATAACTTACTTTCTGGTGATTTAAGCTTTTTGAAAAGAGGGGGCTGTCAAAAACTTTGGGGTTGCAGAGCCTGAGCTAATTAATAACAATAAATATATATTATGAAAGTGAATATAGTTTTGTGACAAACTATATTATATCCACTTTCAAATCTCATATTAGCTCAATTCAACTTAAACTAAGCGATTGCATTTCAGGCATTACAAGCTTTGAAGATGCTATCACATCTCAATTATCTTCAACTGAAAATAGGGATATTCACAATGAGAAGGAGCTTGTTCTGCATGCAGACAATCATTTTGACCTCCTTTATCCTTGCTGTCCTGTTTGTGGTTCCAGGAAAGTGATCAAACAAGAATATTACAAACGCAAGCTAAAATTAGCAGAGTTTGGAAGTCAGGTCATTTATGTTCGAAGATACTATTGCAAATTTTGTTCTAAAAAATTCACAACACCTCTTGATTCAATTGTAAAAAAAGGACATCAATATGCCCGAACTTATGAACGCTGTATAGAAAAAACATACGAGACTGGTTATTGTTCATTCAGACATCTACAAAAAATCTTCACATCACTATATGATTGTTCTCCCTCTCACCAGACAATTTATAACTGGATTGCAGAGTCAAACAGAATATCAGTATCAAGCGATGATAATCTTTATTCTGGATACTATTGTTATGATGAACAATATATAATACTGAATGGAAGTCGGTTTTACAGGCTCAGTTTGATAGACTCTGTCCTGAATAAACCAGTAAATGAAAAAATTATGGCAGATATCGAATATGCTACTGTTAAGGGTTTTATTAAAAATGCAGTAGCTTCTAAGCCTCTTCATGCCATTTCAACCGACCACCGAAGAAAATACAAATCAATTATGGATGAACTAAAAATCAAGCATCAGCTTTGCATATTTCATCTGTACAAGCTTATTGGGAAAGATGTGTACAAAAAACTAAAATCAAAATTTATTGGCTCCAGGGAAAAGATCAGCTTATGTTTGGCATTTACAAAGATCAAGGAAGTATTTAGAACATACGATATAAATATCGCAATCAACAGACTTCAAGAGATAATCAGTAATATAGAGGAGATTCCTCAATTACTTCATAAATCAATAGATAAAATTGTAAAAGACTTCGAAAGGTTGACTTGGTTTATGGTGGATGAAATGGTTTCAAAAACAACAAATCCTATTGAGAACTATTATCGACAAACGTTACCAGATTCATTGAAAAGGATATTTAAAACACCAGATGGAATGTTGAACTATTTAAGCGTAAAAAGAGGATATTGGGAGGGGAACATATCCAAAAAAGTTTAACACCAAAGTTTTTGACAGCCTCGAAAAGAGGTAATATTGGAATGAATCCTAAACTTATTACAAAAAATAGTCTTTCTCAATATATAACGCAGAACCTACTCCTATAATTGTTGAAAGTAATTTCCCTGCGTCATATATATTATAAAAAAGAAAGTACATAAAAACACCAACTATAACCACGTTTATTATTTTTAAAAAAGATTTCTTTTTGTATTTACATTTTTCATCAATGGGTTCTATAATAAACGCCATTAAAAAGCTACCTACTAAAAGGTATTCAAACATAGCATAAAAATGGAATATATCAGTTGGGAAACCTAAAATATAAAAATTTTCAATCGAAATAGTTATAGTGTTCAGTATATATCCAACGGTCATAAAAGACAGACCTATTCCTACATATAGGAAAAATTGTTTTATTTGCTTGAACATCTCATTATTCCCTTTATTAGTCCTTACTTTTTGTCATAATTGGTTAAGATAAAGGAAATATAAAATCTTGTTGAATTTCTGTTTGTTCAAAATTATGTTCAAAGTTCGGTTTTTTGGCGTTACCTATTACCCCAAACAAAAATGCGAGGGGTGGGATTTGAACCCACGAAATCCTTCGATACCGGATCTTAAGTCCGGCGCCTTTGACCAGCTGGGCAACCCTCGCAGTTAGAATAGTAATGGAAAGCCGGTCATGCGGTCTTAAACACCAGATAATAACAATTAAGTTACTTAAGTCTTATTATAGCAGGTATGGAAATCACGTTTCTTGGCACAGGTACCGGGATACCACAGGACAGCAGGGTACAGTCCGGAGTACTGCTGGACACAGGAGTGAACCTCCTGCTTTTTGATTGCGGATGCGGAGTTCTTGGAAGGATTTACCAGAGCAGGCACGACCATAAAGCCATTGATGCCATAGTACTCACACATCTTCATCTTGACCACGTAGGAGATGTACTGGCACTCATCAAGGCCAACTGGCTTGTGGGAAAGACAGACATGCGGATTTACGGGCCACAGGGCACACAGGAATGGTTTGAGAAAACACTTGATGTTTATGACTATCTCAGGGACAGGTTCACAGTAGATATCACAGAACTCTCGCCAGGGGATGAATTCGTACCAAAAGGCACAGAAGGCGACTGTAACTGCACCTTAAGCTGTGCAAAGACCGTACATACAGAGAACTCACTTGCCTATCGCATCGAAAGCAGCGGCAAAACCGTGGTCTACACAGGCGACACCGAACCCTGCGAAGAAGTCATGGAACTGGCAGAGGGTGCGGATGTACTCATACACGAATGCTCCTTCCCGCTGGGATTTCCCATGACCAACCATACAACTCCTGACATGCTCACCCTCATGATGGAAGAACATCCGTTAACAGCATGCAGATTATATCTTACACACCTTTACCCGCACATGCAGGGACATTACAGGGAAGCAACAGACCACATAAAAAAGTATTATAATGGAGAGGTCATGATCGCAAAAGACCTCGTGGTAGTTGAAGTTTAAATCAGCTTAATAAACAGGACAGGTTTTGAGAGATAAGCCGGGTATCCGGCTTATAATCTCTCCAGAGTTTCAACAACAGCCTCGCCAAAGGCTTCCGCACTGGCCGGATCCCTTCCGGTAACAACATTATCAAAAATAATAACGTCCTCATCCTCATAGACAGCACCACCTTTTTTTAGCTCTTTTATTGATTCAGAATCCTTAAACACAGTAGCCTTTTTATCCTCAAGGACACCTGCCCTTGCAAGGACCACAGGAGAAATACAGATAGCTGCAACAACCTTTTCCTGCTCAAAAGCATCTCTAACCAGTTCCCGGAGATTTTTGTCAGGCCACAACAGCTTTCTTGACCCGGGGCCGCCGGAGATAACAATGGCATCATAATCCATAATATTTGCTTTATCGATTTCAATATCAGGCTTTACAGACCTTCCCAGAACACCAGTAGCCTCATTGATCGTTTTACTTGCAATGGTAATGGTTATGCCTGCATCTTCAAATATCTCTCTAGGCTCAAAGAACTCCTCATCCCTGAAACCTTCCTGTGCGACAACCATCAAAATTTTTTTACTATCCAGATCTGATCCTGACATATTATCACTTTATTATTAATTACTCCAATTATTTTTCATGCATTCCGGTACGATACTATTGGGTCCTTCCGGGTCATTTATTTATATACTGATAATTAGATAATTCCTCATTTCAAATACTTATATTTGACGCATTTGATGCATTGCAAATAAAAGACAGAACTTCAATCCAAGAACATCTGCATCAGACATGCCACAAAAAAGCCAGGATAAACATCAATAAACAGAGAGCAATAAACATAGAGCAGATCAACAGGAATCAAAAGAAAAAGAAATAAGCAGGAGTGAAAATTCACTCCTTATTCAGTAACATATTTTGAAACAATTTCCTGCATATCGGAAGCCATCTGGGCAAGTTCCTGGGAACTTCTGGATATCTCCTGCATGGTAGCATTCTGCTGTTCAACTGCTGCGGAAGTTTGTTCAGTTCCCGAAGCTGAATCCTGGGAAATAGTTGCAACTTCATCAACCGTGGCAGTGACCTCTTCAATGGAAGCAGACTGTTCCTGTGCAGCTGCAGCAATATTTTCCGCCATCTGGGCAATACGGTTACTTTCATCTACAATCTTCTGGACTGCTTCAACAGTGCCGGTAAGTGCAACCACTCCCTCAGACACTGTATTGATACCATTGTCCATGGAATCTACAGCTTCGTGTGTACCATCCTTGATCTCAGTAAGAAGGTCAGCTATCTGAGATGCTGCAGTTCCCGAATTCTCGGCAAGTTTTCTTACCTCATCTGCAACAACAGCGAATCCACGTCCGTGCTCTCCTGCCCTTGCAGCCTCAATAGCGGCATTAAGAGCAAGCAGGTTTGTCTGATCGGCAATACTTGTAATAATATCTACGATCTCTCCTATCTGGTTGGACTTTGCCTCCAGTTCTTTTATAACACTTGAAGAGTTGTTTGTAGCCTTCTGTATTGCATCCATCTGTGTAAGCAGGTCCTGGGATTGCTGCCCCACATTGACGATGAAATCTCTTGCAGCGTTTGAGGCCTCGGCTGTATTCTGCGCATTATTTGCAATATCCTGCACGCCTATGGTCATATCGTTCATTGTCCTTGAAATATCATCAGTCCTTGAAGATTGATCCTGCGATCCTCTTGCAATCTCTCCCACCGTCGAGGATATCTGAGTTGAAGCCGCCGTCATCTCCTCAATGGAAGCTGACATCTCTTCAGCTGTTGAAGCAACACTGTTTGCGCTTTTGCTCACAACACCTATGACTGCTGAAAGTGAGTTCAATATTTCATTAAGGCCTGCAGGGATTGCTGTAAAGTCAATATCAACATCTGTTTCTGCTCTTGTATTGATCTTACCTTCAAGTGCGTCATCTGATATCTGCTTGAAATCCGCAACGATTTTCTGAATTCCGCCTGATATGGACCTGCTGATCAGTATTGCAGCTACAGCACCAAGTATAGCGAAAACAAGCACCGCTGCAACCAGACCATTTTTAATAGCTCTTACAGGAGCTTCAAATTCATCAAGATAGGTCCCTGTTACAACAATCCAGTCCTTGTCCGGATAATAAGCATAGCTCATTACCTTTTCGCGGCCTTCCCAGATGTAGTTAATCCTGCCATCTTTGTTTGCGATTATTTCCTTAGCAAAATCATGCTGAACAACATTGTCACCTTCTATACTGGGGTGAATTATAACGTCACCATTGGAATCTATTACATACATATATCCGGTTTCACCAACCACGATTTCCGACATCTGCTCTTTTATTTTTTGACGATAAACTTCTTCAGGAATCCCAATTGACAGAATGCCTATGGTTTTCCCACTTACATCTTTTATGGGTTCATAGCTGGTAAGATAATATTCTCCAAGGACACTGGCTCTTCCGGTATATGTTTCCCTATTGGTTACAACCGTGTTATAGACTTCATCTGAAACCGTGGTCCCAAGAGCACGATTTCCTGAAGAATCAAGTATCGTGGTTGCTATTCTTGTGGCATATCCATTCTGTACCTGGAAAATTGTAACCACGCCACCGACCTGATTCTGGATTTTGTCAACAATCGAAGTGTCACCATTGACAACATAATCGCTGCCAATTATCATTTTTCCATCTGATATTGTTGCATCGCCATACGAATAAAACACTTCTTCAGAAACCGCTGTATTTGTTGCCAGGTTTTCCTGACCTACTGAAAAAACAGCATCTATATACTCTTCTTCCATGAAAACCTGTTCGTCAAGTCTTTCATGTAACTGTTCACGAATGGCAGTTGAAGTTTGTTCATATGAAAAAATACCAACTGCTGTAACCGGCAATATAGTGAGAATCAATGCAAATACAATGATCTTTTTGTTTATTGTCACGTTTTTAAGATTGAAATATTTGTTTAAATTCAAAGAACCACATCCTTAAATCAAATAGACGAATGTTAAATATTAATTTATTACAAACAGTGCAGTTGTTGCATAGTACCCATTTATATAAATATATGCAATATATAAATGTAGTGGCTTTTTGATGTAGACTTTTCCAAATATTAATGTTAGATCATCAATATCTAATAAGTATAGTTTAGAAATTATACCTTATTCATTAGTAACTCCACATAAGAAAAGCAAAATAAGAAAAATAACGATCTAACAAAAACGGACAAATAATATAGCAGTAGAATAAAAATAAAAAAAGGGATGCAAACCTCAGTGCATTGTGTCAATTCCCTATTGGAAATTGACAACTCTTTTCACTGTTCGTCAGTTTTGTATTTTCCAACAATTTCCTGCATGTCAGAAGCCATCTGGGCAAGCAATTGTGAACTCCTGGATATTTCCTGTACCGTGGCATTCTGTTCTTCCATCGCAGCAGATGTCTGCTCAGTACCGGCAGCAGCTTCCTGCGAAATAGATGCAACTTCATCTACAGTGGCAGTTACTTCTTCAATGGAAGCAGACTGCTCCTGGGCTGCTGCAGCAATATTTTCTGCCATTGCAGCAATCCTGTTACTTTCTTCAACTATCTTCTGCACGGCTTCAACTGTACCGCTGAGTGCATCCACACCCTCTCCAACAGTCCTGGAACCTTCATCCATGGACGATACTGCTTCATGAGTTCCGTTCTTGATCTCAGTAAGCAATTCCGCTATCTGGGCTGCTGCAGTTCCAGAATTCTCAGCAAGTTTTCTTACTTCATCTGCAACAACCGCAAATCCACGTCCGTGTTCTCCTGCCCTTGCAGCCTCAATGGCAGCATTAAGAGCAAGCAGGTTTGTCTGGTCTGCGATGCTTGTAATAATATCCACTATCTCTCCGATCTGGTTGGACTTTGATTCAAGATCCTTTATTGCATTAGAAGAAGTGGCAGTGGCACCCTTAATAGCATCCATCTGGGTAAGCATTTCCCTGGACTGCGTTCCTACATTGAAAATAAAGTCCCTCGCAGCATTTGCAGCTTCGGCTGCATTCTGTGCACTGTTAGCTATATCCTGAACACTGATTGTCATATCATTCATAGTCTTTGCCACATCATCAGCCCTTGATGACTGTTCCTGTGATCCCCTTGCGATCTCAGCAACAGTATCAGATATTTCTGATGAAGCTGCTGTCATTTCCTCAATTGAAGCTGACATTTCCTCGGCTGTGGACGCAACATTATCGGCACTCTTTCTGACAACACCAATCACAGAGCTAAGCGAATTCAATATTTCATTAAGACCCGCCGGAATTGCTATAAAGTCGATATCAACATCCGGATCAGCCCGTGTGTTGATCTTACCTTCAAGCGCGTCATCTGATATCTGCTTGAAATCTGAGACAATTTTCTGGATTCCTCTTGAAATAGACCTGCTCACAATGAATGCGGCTGCAGATCCCAGCAATGCAAACACGATAACTGCTGCAATAAGACCGTCCCTGATAGCTCTTACAGGTGCTTCGAACTCATCAATATATGTTCCTGAAGCAATGATCCAGTCCTTGTCCGGATAATAAGAATAACTTACAGTTTTCTCACGACCGTTCCAGATATAATTTACTCTCCCTTCTTTGTTAGCAACCATCTCTTTTGCAAAATCATTTTCAAGGAGATTGTCGCCTTCTATAGTGGGGTGAATTATTACATCACCATTGGAATCCATTACATACATGTATCCCGTTTCACCGAAAACAATTGTAGACATCTGCTCTTTGATTTTGAGACGATATATGTCCTCAGGAATTGCAACTGAAAGAATACCTATAACTTTTCCACTTGTATCCTTGATTGGGTCGTAATAACTCAGGTAATAATCCCCAAGTACATTTGACCTTCCACTGTATGCCTTTCCATTACTTACTACTGTGCTATAGATATCAGATGAAAGCGTTGTACCTATTGCACGTTCTCCATCAGAATCCAGGGCAGTTGTTGCTATTCTACTAGCAGAACCTTCATGAACCTGGAAGATTGTAACTATTCCGCCGGACTGCTCCTGTATATGATCAACAATAGCAGTATCGTCATTGACAATATAATCACTACCCAGAACCATGTCTCCGTCTGATATACTGGCATCTCCAAACGTATTGAAATGATCCTGGGCAATAGCTATATCTGCTACCATACTTTCCTGAGCAACAGAAAATACAGCCTCTACATATTGCTCTTCCATGGATACCTGTTCATCAAGTCTTTCATGCAACTGTTCCCTGATAGCACTGGCCGTTTGTTCGTAAGCGAATATACCAACTGCCGTCATTGGCAGTATAGTAAGGACCAAAGCAAAAGCAATGATCTTCTTATTTATAGTAATGTTTTTAAAATTCACTCTATCGCATCCCTTTTAACTCTCTTTAACACCCACATCAGCAATTGTTCATTAATTACTCCTGTAAAATATAAGTGTTACTTATTTGCACACTATTTGCATAAATATTGACTATATAAAAGTGCTGTTGCCAAAAAGAATGCGGAAACCCATTGCCGCCTTCCCAATAATAGTGCCCACCTTTAGTAAGCCAACTCTCTTATTAGAGAATGGCTTTGTAATATATATATATTGTCTAAAAAATAATATGGATATGATAAAGTTCAATTATGATATATTATCAATATCCCGGACAAGCCCTGATATTTAAAGTCCCCCGAATAGATCTTTTTGAAATCGTGCATCTCATCGGCAATATCAGAGTTACAACAACTTTCAATACCCTCGAGACCCGGAGATAAATTTGCATCACACACTCTGGAATAGTTTCCGTCAAAAAGAAAATATATTCCTGCTACGTGCATGGTGAAAGAAAACATGCAGGTGCACGACTTTCACATATTCAGCTTTTCGATAGCTATAACTTCTCGGAAAGGAAAAACTTTGTTAAAATTTGTTTGAATTCTACTCCTGGTAATATTCATCCCGGGAAGCCACAAAGGCTTTTATATTCTCAACCGGTGTGCGGGGGGCTATACCACAACCCGGTGCAAGTATACCTGCTCCGTCTTCGATGCATTGTTTTGCTTCTTTTTTGATCTGGTCTGCCGGTTTACACAACAGGGTAGCTGCAGGTGACACATTACCGATAAGACAGGCTCTGCCTGCAACAACGCTGTTTGCATATGAAAGTTCAGTTCTCTCCTCAACACTCAAACCTTCAAATCCCGAATCAGCCATATCATCCAGAATATCTGTGGCATCGCCGCAGATATGGAGAATACTATGCCCTTTAATTCCGGCATTAAGCTTGTTATACTCAGGAAGCACAAGTTCCCTGAAAAGTGGCGGCGGAAAGAGATCCGGTCCGGCTTCGGAATCAATGATTACCACTGCGTCAACTCCTTTTTCAAAGAGCATATTGGAATATTCGATACAAACCTCTGTTCCAAGTTTCATAAGGTCCTTCAGAAGCTCTGGCTCAGTTATGCACCAGCGCAGGTAATTCTTTGCACCACACAGGTAAAATGCAATTGAAGCAGGTCCGATCATTCCGGCGATAAGAGGCACATCATCCTGTATCCTGTCTTTGATGATCCCTGCAGTTTCCAGCATGATCTTTATCCGTTTGCTCCCGGCCAGGTCAGCAGGGACCTGGAAGTTAAGTGCATCTTCTTTATCCTTGCAGGGAAAATCAAGCTGATATGGTTGGGTGTCAATAGACCCCTCATCGAATACACAGCCAAGTGTTTCAGCTATCACTGTAGTGCAGAAAGGATATCTTACTGCTTCAAGCCCGGCAATTTCATGCCCGGCAATTGCAAGTGTCGCCATTGCTTCGGGGTCATAATGGACCTGTGGCCACTTTGCACCCGTAAGTTCCATAAGCTCGACAACTCCTGTTTGTGTAACAGAACAAACCGGTACCTTATCTACATCTTTTCTTTCAAGACTGCGAATAAAACGCTCTTTTGCAGTAAAAACGGACATATCTTACCTCTGAATCCTGTTGATAATATGTATATGAATTCAGGGCATAAGAAAGTATTCTTAAGGAAAATGATCTGGAAATTAAACATCTTGAAGCTGTTTTTGAATAGAAATTAAACCCTGGATAGAAAAAAATATCAAAGACTATTTAAACTTTTGAGTACTTTCAAAAGTGAGGTAGTTTTTATGACAGAACTAGTACGAAAGACGATTATAGCGATAACGGTACTGGCCATGGTGCTGGTATCAGGATGTACCGATACAACACAAACTGCTGATCCGGTAAGTCCTGATAATGTTTTTGTCAGCACCAGTCCTGTAATTATCAAAGAATTCCAGGAACAGGACCTGTCGCTTTCAGTAACCAACAATGACACACAATCAATTGAATCCGTAACAGTTTCAGACTTCATTCCGTTAACAATTACGGGAACCGGGTCTATTAATATCGCAGGAAAAGAAACTACTGCCCAGTCATCAATCCTGAATGCTAAGGTCACAGCACCTGCTTTTGACACTGATTTTAATGACTCTGCAGTCACAGTAAGCTATCTATCCGGCATGGATGAGGAAGGTCTGCAGATCACGAAGACGAAATCAGTACCTGTTGATGTAACAGTACTGCCTGATATGCAGCTCCAGTATCTTGGATTCGTTAAGGATATGGATTCACTGCGTACAACAACAGCTGAAAACTGGGAACTTAAAAAAGGAGAAAATGCAACCATATCATTCTCCGTTAAGAACCACGGACAGAGCACAGTACCAGCAGGTGTCCTGACAGTTGTATTCGATGTTGACAATGAGCTGATAGCTGAAGAAGCTTCAATGGAAATTAACGAATCAATGGCAAGAAGTGGTACATCATATACCAAAGGTATCCAGATACCAGTAAAAGAAGATGCTCCTAACGGTGAAACAGATGTTTATGTAAAACTTATGTACGGTGACTACATTGTGGATGAGCAAACACTAATACTGACAGTTAAACTGTAGGCGATGAAATGAAAGTTATGAACCTTCTGCTTTTCTTTTCCATCTTTGTTTTTTGCATTTCCAGTGGATGCATAAATCAGGATGTGATCGAAGAGACACCACACCCGGTAATAACCAATGTGGATATAATGTCGACACCGGCTGATGAAGAGTTCGAGCTTAAAGTAACAGCTTATATACAGAACCCATTGGACACTGATACCGGTTCGCTTTCCCTGAAAGTGAAGTCAAAGGACCCTTTTACAAATCTGATTACAGCGGAAAATGAAGAAAGTGTTGGCTACCTGAAGGCCCAGGAACAGTCATATAAAACCATTTCTTTCAATGTGGCAAAGAGTGGAGAACAGCTAGTAGTAATCGAGCTTTTTGAAGATGGCAGTCTGGTTGACGAATTCTCAACCTCGGTCCGCCTGTTGAGTGAAGTGACAGAAGAAGTTCCGAATGTAATACTTACTGACATAATGATCGAAACTATCCAGGCAACGAACTATGGAGAGGATATTATATTCGAAGCTTCACCAGGTGTATATAACCAGGGCTATGAGGCTGATAAGATCACTGTGGTTGTCACTGCAATAGTTGATGAATATACAAGATACACAGGCAGTGCAATTGCGTACAATCTCGGTCAGAACCAGAAAGCCAGGGCAACTGTCAGAATGACAGTTCCGGCAGATGAGTCTTACAGTTTTAGTGTTGATGTAATTGCAGATGGCGAAATTACTTCAAGTGCGGAAACAACATCCTCCATAAAACTGCATGACCTTAAACTTGAGACTCCTGAAACGTATACTCTTGTGGAATCCTCCTCACCTGTAGCAGAAGAAATGCCTGCGGAGGATGCAGGAACAGATGACGTGGCCGTGGACTCTGAAAGTGAAGCAGATACTCCAGGATTTGAGACTCCATTGTTTGTTGTGGCCCTACTCTGTGCAATGGGTATTCTGAGACGCCGGAAAAAAGACTGCTGATTAGAAAGATCGGCTTTCTTTTATTTTTTTGTTTTCTATTCCGGGGTCCAGTATTCTGCTGTTTTTATTCATTTCCTGTAACTTCGCCCAGTACATCAATTCCAACTTTTTCAAGCATCAGTGATAGTCTGAAAAGAGGAAGTCCTGCAACATTGAAAAAATCACCTTCGATTCTTCCCACAAGTATCGATCCTTTGCCCTGAATGGCAAATGCACCGGCTTTTCCTTCGGTTTCCCCGGTATTGATATATTTTCTGATAAAAGAATCTGACATCTGGCGCATTTGTATATCTGTTATCTCATGTTCTGTGATTTCCGAGCCTGTACCAATGTCCATCACAGTGATTCCTGAAATTGCCTGTATTTTTTTACCACTCAGCTTTTTAAGCATCATTTTAGCATCATTAACTCCATTCGGTTTACCCATAATATCCCCGTTACATACAACAACAGTATCAGCGGAAATTATGATACCTTCATCCAGTTTTCCTGCAACATCCGCAGCTTTTTCCCTGGAATGAAACATCACCAGGTCTACCGGAGTCAGACCCTCAACTTCCCTTTCATCATAAGAACTTACAACAATTTCAAAAACCGGGCCAATAAGCATGGAAAGTAATTCCTTTCTTCTTTGGGAGGCAGAGGCAAGTATAATTTGTTTCATAGTGTCAGAAGGTCAACAGGGAATATCAGTTATCCGGTAAAAAAGAGAAAAGTATATAAAATAAATAATGGCAAAAATATTGCCATTAATTTGTATCTTATTCTTCAGAAACCACGGATTCTTCAGGCAACTGCCCAGAACTGTTACCTGAAACGCTGTGTTGTTCATCGAACATAGGTATCTTAAGTGGATACCATAATTCCAGGAAACTCAGCATGTGATACTTCATGAATACAGCAAATGGCATCCTGATTATAGCCGATACAAAACTTAGGATTAGTAACTCAACTATTACTATCGATATTAGCAGTGGCCACAATACCGTTCCAGACAATATCATATTGAGAATAAAGTATACTCCCAGGTCGATGAATCCTAAAATCAATAACAGGATTACGAGTATTATCAGACCTATAATACCTGCCATAATGGCAACGGTAATTCCCAGAATACCGCGTCCTATCCAGTAAATGAATATTTGTTTCCAGTCAACTCTGAATTGCCGGAATACACTTCCAATTGCAGAGAACAGACCTGAGCTCTGATACATGGAAACAGGAATTGCCATGTTTATGAAGGAAGTGATTATAGAAAGTAAAATAGACATTATAACAATTACAACTAAAACTGAAAGTACCATTGCTATAATCAATCCCATATTTTGTAGAAAATCGAAATCAGAATCTAGTTGACTAATAAATGGTACCATCACTGCAATAATTACAAGAATATATAAGAGAAATAGAATTATTCGCAGAATATAAAGAGCAAGACCTTTACCCATAAATTTTTTGAAATATTCGCGTACCCTGACGTCATTACTTACAAGTGATTCAACTAACACAAATTCCATTGTGCTGCCTATATACCCTAAAATAATAACTATTACAAAAATCAGCAGCAAAACTAAAGCTATAGTAATCAACATTGTCGTATCAGAATATGAAGAAATATGATGAGATAGGTTACTTATAAAATCATTAAAGCTATCAGGAATCCAGGAAACATCCGACTCATCTCCTGAAGATCTGTATGAACTTCCGTTTCCACTATTAAAGCCTCCTGATCCACCTATGAAAAAGACTATTAATGCAAGTTTCAACCATTTCGTGAAATTAAAAGGCTCAAAAAGAAAGGTACGTGTCCTTTCCATGGCCTTATCGATTACATCTATTACATACCAGCTCATGCAAATAAATAGAAAGGGTTTGCATAAATAGTTAATGATTTTAAATCAGTTGAAAAACGAATTTATCCTGCTCTGGCTCAGAGCACCTATTATAGTGGCTTTCAGCATAAGGAAACCATTGTCATCAGGGTAATAGCTTATTGCCCTGTCAAGTATCTCCAGGGACTTTTCAGGCATTGAGGACTGGAGACAGGCATCCGCAAAAGTAATAAGGACTTTTTTTGAAAAGGGGTCTATGGCAAGAGCTTCTTCAAGAATATCCAGTCCCCTTTCTGTTTCACCCTTAAGACAATAAGCAAGTCCTTTCATGGAGAGGACTTCTTCATCATCCGGCTTATCTTCAAGGAGCATATTAAGGCAGTCTATAGCCTCTTCGTAGTTTCCGTCAGCAATCAGTATGTCTGATTGACGCATCAGAATATTTTCATCTATGGAAGAACTTCCCATAGTAAAAAGATGGATACTTATCAGTAATAAAAGTTACAGTCAGGATAAAAGAGGCACAAGGCAGGGTCGGAATCTGCCCTATGCGGTCATGGCGATGTTACCGAACATTTTAAGGTCAAGTTTATTCTCATTTGCACAGGATTTGAGAAGAGAAACGCCCTTTTCCATAATTCTGGAGGCTGCGAATATATGAAGAAGAGGGACATCGCCCTTCTCGTATCGGTCTCCCATTTCTTTCATTCCCTCAATGAATCCCAGTTCTATAAGATCAACAGGATCCATGCCGGCATCAACCGCTTCCCTTACGGCTGATTCGGCCTCATTGCTGTCAAAATTAAGAATAGATTCCCGTGCTCTTTCCAGTATTTTTTGGAACAATGGTGTTTTTGATTCCATGTAGTCAATCCTTTTTTGCTGATTTATCCCTCGTCCAAAGGGAACATTTATGCATTTGTTTGATATCAGTTGCCATGATATTTGGAGATAATCCAACTAACTTGTTTTAAGACAACTAAATTTGACTACAACTATATTGTATTTAAATGTCACGCTTGTGCCTGATATATGATAGCTAAAAAGGAAACAGTTATGAAATTCCTTTAATTCTGTCACTTTTTTTATCATTTTTCCCAGC